>NZ_LZML01000027.1:0-68944 GCF_001665695.1 Nocardia sp. 852002-51101_SCH5132738
CCCCCGCGCCGCTTCCGCCGCCGCCCCCGCCGGCGCCGGTCTACCCGGACAACCTGGACGGCTGGATCCACAACGCTCTCGACATCATGGCCGCGCACGGCATCCCGGGCAGCTACAACGGCATCTACCGCAACATCATGCGGGAGTCCTCGGGTAACACCCAGGCCATCAACCTGTACGACTCCAACGCCGCCATGGGCATCCCGTCCAAGGGTCTGCTGCAGGTCATCGACCCGACCTTCGCGGCCTATCACGTCGACGGCACCTCCTGGGACATCTGGGATCCGGTCGCCAACATCGTGGCCGCCTGCAACTACGCAGCGCATCGCTACGGCTCGATGGACAACGTCAACTCGGCGTACTGAGCCGAGGCGACCGCGTCCGAGCGGGCATGACCCCGCTCACATCGATCCCCGGCCGGGGGTTCCCGCCTCGAGCGCCGCGGCGGCACGGATCTAGGCTGGTCGGCATGACCGACGATCAGCTGGGGTTCTCCACACGAGCCGTGCATGCCGGGTTCGATCCCGACCCGCAGACCGGTGCGGTGAACGTGCCGATCTACGCGAGCTCGACCTTCGCCCAGGACGGCGTGGGCGGGCTGCGTGGCGGCTACGAGTACGCCCGCACCGGTAACCCGACCCGCGCCGCGCTGGAAGCGAATCTGGCCGCGCTGGAATCCGGGAGTCACGGGCGGGCATTCTCCTCGGGGATGGCGGCCACCGACTGTGTGCTGCGGGCGACGCTGCGCCCGGGTGATCACCTGGTGATCCCGAACGACGCCTACGGCGGCACGTTCCGGCTCATCGACAAGGTGTTCACGCAGTGGGGTATCGAATACTCCGTGGCCCCGGTGTCGGATCCGGACGCGGTCGCCAACGCGTTGCGTCCCAACACCAAACTGGTGTGGCTGGAGACGCCGACCAACCCGCTGCTCAACGTCGGCGACATCTCGGCACTGGCCGACGTCGCGCACGGCGGCGGCGCGAAACTGGTGGTGGACAACACCTTCGCCTCGCCGTATCTGCAGCAGCCGCTGCTGCTCGGCGCGGACATCGTGCTGCATTCGACCACCAAATATCTGGGCGGTCATTCCGATGTTGTCGGCGGTGCGCTGATCACGAACGACGCCGAACTCGACGCCGCCTTCGCCTTCCTGCAGAACGGCGCCGGCGCGGTTCCGGGTCCCACCGACGCCTTCCTCACCATGCGCGGCATCAAAACCCTTGCGCTGCGGATGGATCGGCATTGCGACAACGCGGAGACCCTCGCCGGATTCCTCGCCGAGCACTCGGCCATCTCACAGGTGATCTACCCCGGCCTGCCCGAACATCCCGGAAATCCGGTGGCGCAGAAGCAGATGCGCCGCTTCGGCGGCATGATCTCGGTGCGGCTGCGCGGCGGTAAGCAGGCCGCGCACGACTTCTGCGCGCGGACCAAGATCTTCACCCTCGCCGAATCGCTCGGTGGAGTGGAATCGCTGATCGAGCACCCCGGCGCGATGACCCACGCCTCGACCGAGGGCTCCGAACTGGAGGTGCCCGCGGATCTGGTGCGACTGTCGGTCGGTATCGAGGACATCAGCGATCTGCTCGCCGATGTGGAGCGCGCGCTGGGCTGACGCAGGGAAACGACGAACGGCCGCACCGGAATCGGTGCGGCCGTTCGTGTGGGTAGAGCTATATAAGGTATCCGGCCGGGCTGCTGCCGACCCGGCCGAATCTGCCGAGGAGCGCGCGCAACGCAGCCGCGGTGGTATCACCGCCGCTGCTCGCGTCCATCGACGACACCTTCCCGTCAGCTGTGGTACGGCTCCGCGCTGACCAGGGTCACCTTCATCATGTTGCCGTTGGGCAGGCGGTATTCGCGCGTCTCGCCGACCTTCGCGTCGATCAGGGCGCCGCCGAGCGGGGAACTCGGCGAGTAGGTCTCCAGGTCCGATCGGCCCAGGCCCTCTTCGCGGGTCGCGATCAGGAAGGTCTCGGTGTCGGTTTCGTCGCCGTCGTAGTAGACCTTGACCACCGAACCCGGAAGCGCCACACCGGATTTGGTCGGCGCGACGCCGACCTTGGCGTTGTTCAGCAGCTCCTGCAGCTGACGGATGCGGGCCTCCTGCTGACCCTGCTCCTCGCGCGCGGCGTGGTAGCCGCCGTTCTCCTTCAGGTCGCCTTCTTCGCGGCGTTCGTTGATCTCGGCCGCGATGACCGGACGGTTGGCAATGAGCGCGTCGAGTTCGCTCTTGAGCCTCTCATGCGACTCCGGTGTGAGCCAGGTCACTTGCGTCTCAGTCATCTCGATCACTCCCTAGTAGTTGTTCCCGGCGTGCCGGGGTCCGTGATACCCGTCGCGCATGCGCGAGAACCTGTCCGCGCACAGCAACAGTCGACGGCTAGAGCGATCCGGGGGGATGTTCCTCGAACCCCGACGGTGCGCGGGCATTGTGTGCCCGGGAACCGGCAGCGCTGGCCGTCAATGCAGCAAACACGGCTCCGAGCGTTCGGAACCGTGTTCGCGCCATTCTAGCACGAATTGGATATGTGCAGGTAGAAGGCTTGAATGTGGGGGTGTCAGCCGGCCTTCAGGTAGGCCGGTACCTGATCGCTGCACCCATAGATATTGCCGTTGGCGGGCCGGGCGGTGGTCCGCACCGTGGTGGTGAGTTCGACGGTTCCGCTGTCCGAGCCGGGGATCAGCACCTCGCGGCGGCCGATCTCGCTGCCCTCGGTGTCCATGCCCCGTACCAGGCACACCACCGGCTGCTCCGGATGCTTGCGGGTCAGCTTGAAGTGCACGGTCAGCGTGGAATCGTCGACGACGTCGTAGCCGAGTTGGTCGGGCTCGATATCCTTGGGACCGTACTGCCGATAACCCACATAGGCGACGATCAGCCCGAGTATCACCACCACGATGCCGAGTGCGATCGGAACCCAGCGGCGGTTGCGCACGGGACCGGTTCCGTAACGATTCGACACCCGATCGTTGCCTGCTCCCGTCGCCCCGGTCGCGGCGTCGGCGGTGCGCCCGTCCGGATCGGTCCGGTCGGACTGCGGTGCCGCCTCGCTCATGATGTGGTTGCTCCCGTGGTCGATCAGGGGGTAGGTCGGAACAAAAGACCGTCGGATGGAACTATAGGGAATGCAGTTCGGACACCCGCGTGCCGCTCGGGCACGGCGGACGGCTATGAGGTGAAACGGTGAGCAACGAGGTGAACGAGAAGTGAGCGGCAGCTTCGATCGGCCGCTGCGCCTCATGGCGGTGCACGCCCACCCCGACGACGAGTCGAGCAAGGGCGCCGCCACCACCGCGAAATATGCCGCGGAGGGTGACGACGTGCTGGTCGTGAGCCTGACCGGGGGTGAGCGCGGCTCCATCCTCAATCCGGCGATGGATGTGCCGGGCATTCTCGATCGCATCGACGATGTCCGCCGCGAGGAGATGGCGGCCGCCGCGAAGGCACTGGGCGTGCAGCACCGCTGGCTGGGATTCGTGGATTCCGGTCTGCCCGAAGGAGATCCGCTGCCGCCGCTGCCCGAGGGCAGTTTCGCGCTGGTGCCGCTCGAGGAGGCCACCGAGGCCTTGGTGCGGGTGGTGCGCGAGTTCAGGCCGCACGTGATGACCACCTACGACGAGAACGGTGGCTATCCGCATCCGGACCACATCATGTGCCACAAGGTGTCGATGGCGGCCTTCGAGGCGGCCGGCGACCCCGAGCGCTTCCCCGACGCGGGCGAACCGTGGACGCCGCTGAAGCTCTACTACAACCACGGTTTCAGCCTGCAGCGGCTGGAGACCTTCGCCGACGAGTACGACCGGATCGGGGAGCCGTTCCCGATGCGCGACTGGATGGAGCGCATCCGCAAGGCCGCCCAGGAACACGGCGATGTGATGTCGCGGGTGACCACGCAGATCGACTGCGGCAAGTACTTCCCGCAGCGTGACGAGGCCCTGCGCGCGCACGCCACACAGATCGACCCCAACGGCATGTTCTTCGCGATCCCGCTGGAGATGCAGCAGCGGTTGTGGCCGACCGAGGAATTCGAACTGGCCAGGACCCGGGTGCGCACCGCGATTCCGGAGAACGACCTGTTCGCCGGAATCCGGGACGCCGACGATGCGGAGGCAGATGACATGGTCGCCGACGATATGGTCGCCGACCGGGCGGTCGAGGGCACGGTTCGATGATGTCGATGTTGTACGCGCACACCGCGCTGCTGGCCCAGAACACCACCACGAACCCGACCGGTCCGGAATTCGGCAAGGCGTCGCCGCTGGGTCTGGTGATCATCCTCGTGCTGCTGGCCGGCACGGTGCTGTTGATCCGCTCGATGAACAAGCACATCAAGAAGCTGCCCGCGGATTTCTCCCGCGAACATCCGGAACCGGACCAGGAAGCCGACGAGGGCACCGAGCACGGTGTCGCCGGCGAAGATGACGATGCGGCAGGCGGCGATGCGTCAGGCGGCGATCGGGCGGAGCAGCCGCGCGACGGCGCCGCCAACGGATCCGGCCGCAGCGATTCGGGTCCGTCCACCCCTCCGCCGGCCTCCGGTAAGGCCTCCTGAGATCCGCTGATTCGCCGCGTCGTCGCCGATTCGCCGCCCAATCGCAATCCGAGGTCGGTCACGGCCGCGGGCGGCGACGTCGATTGATGCTCTGATCTGCTTTGATGTTGCCCGGGTCATACGACCCGGCGCTCGCTCACGCATGTCTCGATACCGCGCTTCGGCGGTAATCGGCCGGACGACTCCTATGGGATCCCACACGATACGTGCGGGTAACCCTGCACGGCGTACACATTCGTGGAATAAAGGTGCACACTACGCGGAGCCGCGATACCTCGAATTCTGCCCATGCACCGGGCCTACGCTGTGGAAAGGAGTCGGCGAGTGTTCAGCCGCATCGCCATCGTGAACCGGGGTGAGGCCGCAATGCGCCTCATCCACGCCGTCCGAGATTTGGCCGCGGCGACCGCGCGACAGATCGAAACCGTCGCTCTGTACACCGATGTCGACCGGAACGCGACGTTCGTGCGCGAGGCCGATATCGCCTACGACCTCGGTCCGGCCTCCGCCCGCCCCTACCTGGATCTGAAGGCGCTGGAGAAGGCGCTGGTGGCGACCAAGGCCGACGCCGCCTGGGTCGGCTGGGGTTTCGTCGCCGAGGATCCCGCCTTCGCGGAACTGTGCGAGCACATCGGTATCACGTTCATCGGTCCGAGCCCGGACGCCATGCGCAAACTCGGCGACAAGATCGGCGCGAAGCTGATCGCCGAAGAGGTCGGGGTGCCGGTGGCGCCTTGGAGCCGCGGTGCGGTCGAGACGCTGGACGCCGCCATCGCGGCGGCCAAGGACATCGGCTATCCGCTGATGTTGAAGGCCACCGCCGGTGGTGGTGGTCGCGGTATCCGTGTCATCACCAACGAAGCCGAACTGGTCGACGCCTACGAGCGCACCAGCCAGGAAGCGGCCCGCGCCTTCGGCAGTGGTGTCGTCTTCCTGGAGCGGCTGGTCACCGGCGCTCGCCATGTCGAGGTTCAGGTGATCGCCGACGGTCAGGGCACCGCGTGGGCGCTGGGCGTGCGCGACTGCTCGGTGCAGCGGCGCAATCAGAAGGTCATCGAGGAGTCCGCCTCGCCGGTGCTGCGGCCCGAACAGGTCGCCGATCTCAAGGCCTCGGCCGAGCGGCTCGCGGTGGCGGTCGGTTACCGCGGCGCGGCGACCGTCGAATTCCTCTACCACCCCGGCGACGAGTTGTTCGCCTTCCTGGAGGTCAACACCCGCCTGCAGGTCGAGCACCCGATCACCGAGTACACCACCGGGTTCGACCTGGTCCGGGCGCAGTTGCACGTGGCCTCCGGCGGACGGCTCGAGGGTGAGCCGCCGGCCGAACGCGGGCACGCCATCGAGGCCCGCCTCAACGCCGAGGACCCCGACCGCGACTTCGCCCCGGCGCCGGGCCGCATCGCCCTGCTGGATCTGCCGGCCGGCCCGGGTATCCGCGTCGACACCGGTGTCAGCGAGGGCGACACCATCCCCGCCGACTTCGACTCGATGATCGCCAAGATCATCGCCTACGGCCGCGATCGCGAAGAGGCCCTGGGTCGGCTGCGCCGCGCGGTCGGCGAGACCCGCGTGATCATCGAGGGCGGCGCGACCAACAAGAGCTTCGTCCTGGATCTGCTCGACCAGCCCGAGGTCATCGACGCCAGCGCCGACACCGGCTGGATCGACCGGGTGCGCGGCGAGGGCCGATTGGTGGCCCAGCGGCACACCGCGGTCGCCTTGGCCGCCGCCGCCATCGACGCCTACGAGGAAGAGGAGCGGGCCGAGCGGCATCGGCTGCTGTCCACCGCCGCCGGTGGCCGCCCGCAGGTGCAGCACGAGAGCGGCCGCCCGCTGGATCTGAAGCTGCGTGGCGCGAGCTACCGCCTGCGGGTCGCGCGAGTCGGCGCGCACCGATTCCGGATCGGCATCGAGGCGGCCGGCGAGATCGCCACCGCGGACGTCGATCTCGAGCGTTTCGACCGCCACACCGGTCAGATCGTGGTCAACGGCACCCGGTATCGGCTGGTCACCGGCACGCACGGCCCCACCCACGTGGTGGATGTCGACGGCGTGACGCATCGGGTGAGCCGTGACGAAGGCGGTGTCGTGCGCTCGCCCGCGCCCGCGCTGGTCGTCGCCAAGCCGCTCGAGGTCGGCGACGAGGTCGAGGCGGGCGCGCCCGTGCTGGTCCTCGAGTCGATGAAGATGGAGACCGTGCTGCGGTCGCCGTTCAGGGCGCGCCTCAAGGAGTGCAGCGTCTCGGTCGGCTCGCAGGTCGAGGCGGGCGCGCCGCTGCTGCGGCTGGAACCGATCGCCGACGACGATCAGGCCGACGAGGCCGCCGCGGTCGAGTCGGTCGAACTGGACCTGCCCACCGCGCCCACCGAGGTGCTGGCCCACGAGCGCACCGTGCGCGGCCAGGAGGATCTGCGCGGGCTGCTGCTCGGTTTCGACGTCGACCCGCACGACGGCGGCCGTGTCCTGACGGACTACCTGGCCGCGCGCCGCGCGGCGATCGCGGACAGCCGCCGCCCGCTCGCCGAGGAACTGGAACTGATCGAGGTCTTCACCGATCTCGCCGAGCTGAGCCAGTTCTGGGGTGAGGACGCCGGCCACGGCCACGTCCACAGCGCCCGCGAATATTTCCACACCTATCTGCAGAGTCTCGACGTCGAGCGGGCCGGACTGCCGGAGTCCTACCGGGCCAAGCTGTCGAAGGCGCTCGCGCACTACGGCGTCACCGACCTGGAGCGCACCCCGGAACTCGAGGCCGCGGTCTTCCGGATCTTCCTCGCCCAGCAGCGCCCGTCCGACACGGTCACCGTCGTCACCACGCTGCTGCGCGAATGGCTGGGCGAGCCGGTGCCGGATCGGGTGCTGCAGGAACCGGTGGGCCTGGCGCTGGAGCGGCTGGTGGCCGCGAACCAGGTGCGCTTCCCGGTGATCGCCGACATCACCCGCGGTGTGGTCTACGCCTGGTACGGCCAGCCGCTGCTGCGCCGCAACCGCGCGCGCGTCTACACCACGGTCCGCAAGCATCTGAGCCATCTGGACGCGCATCCGGACGCCGCCGACCGCGCCGATCGCATCGCCGAGATGGTGCGCAGCACCGAACCGCTGGTACGCCTGCTGGCCCAGCGGCTGGTGCGGGGCAACCCCGACAACACCGTCATGCTCGAGGTGCTGACCCGGCGGTACTACGGCAACAAGGGCCTGACCGACGTCCGCACCCAGGAGGTGGACGGCTGCACCTTCGTGGTCGCCGAACGCCGCGGTGTGAATCTGGTCTCCGCGGCCGTCAGTTTCGACTCGCTCGACACGGTGCTGAGCGGGCTCACCGAACTGGCCGGCGGCGCCGCCTCCATCGAGGCCGACATCTACCTCGGCTGGGAGAACCAGCCGGAGGACTTCGACGCGATGGCCGCCGCCCTGCAGGAGGTGCTCGGCGCCCGGTCGCTGCCCAACCAGGTGAATCGGATCACGGCCACCGTCGCGGGCAGCAACGGCGCGGTGATGCACCACCACTTCACCTTCCGCCCGTCGGCGACCGGTCTGGCCGAGGAGCGGTTGATCCGCGGCCTGCACCCCTATATCGCCGAGCGGATGCAGATGCGCCGCCTGCGCAAATTCGATCTCACCCGGCTGCCGTCCTCCGACGAGGAGGTCTACCTGTTCCGCGGTGTCGCGAAGGAGAACCCCGCCGACGAGCGGTTGATCGCCTTCGCGCAGGTGCGCGACCTGACCGCGCTGCGTGACCACGAGGGCCGGCTGCTGTCGCTGCCGACCGCCGAGAGCACGGTCGCGACCTGTGTCGATTCGATCCGCCGGGCACAGTCGCGGCGCCCGTCGGCCAAGCGCTTCCACACCAACCGGATCGTGCTCTACATCTGGCCGCCGCTGGATGTGACCCGCGCCGAACTGGACACCATCGTCGGTCGCGTCGAACCGGCCACCGCGGGCGCCGGGCTGGAGGAGATCCTGCTCATCGCCCGTCAGCCCGATGCGCAGACCGGTGAGCTCGTCAAGCTCGTCGTGCGCATCCGGTTCGATGCCACCGGCAGCACCGAGGTCACCGTCGGCGAGCGCACCGACGATCCGGTCGAACCGCTCGACGAGTACCGCCAGAAGGTGCTGCGGGCCGCCGGCCGCGGCACCGTGTACCCGTACGAATTGACCGGTCTGCTCGGCACTTTCACCGAATACGACCTCGACGCCGAGCACGCCCTCGTCCCGGTCGACCGGCCCAAGGGCCGCAACACCGCGGCCATGGTCGCCGGTGTGGTGAACACGCCGACCGACCGGCATCCGCAGGGCATCACGCGGGTGGTGCTGCTCGGCGATCCGACCAAGTCGCTGGGCGCGCTCTCGGAGCCGGAGTGCCGCCGGGTGATCGCGGCGCTGGATCTGGCCGAGCAGATGGAGGTGCCGCTCGAGTGGTACGCGCTGTCCTCCGGCGCCCGGATCTCGATGAAATCCGGTACCGAGAACATGGACTGGGTGGCGGCGGCGCTCAAGCGCATCGTCGAATTCACTCAGGACGGCGGCGAGATCAACATCGTGGTCTCCGGCATCAACGTCGGCGCGCAGCCGTACTGGAACGCCGAGGCGACGATGCTCATGCACACCAAGGGCATCCTCGTGATGACCCCGGATTCGGCGATGGTGCTGACCGGTAAGCAGGCGCTGGACTTCTCCGGCGGTGTGTCGGCCGAGGACAACTTCGGCATCGGCGGCTACGACCGCGTGATGGGCCCCAACGGTCAGGCGCAGTACTGGGCGCCGAATCTGGCCGGAGCCCGCGATGTGCTGATGTCGCACTACGACCACACCTACATCGCTCCCGGTGAGCAGGGTCCGCGCCGCGCGCAGACCACCGACCCGATCGACCGCGACGTGTGCACGTTCCCACACAACGTGCCGGACAGCGATTTCACGACTGTCGGCGAGATCTTCTCCGCGACCGCGAACCCGGATCGCAAGAAGCCCTTCGATATTCGCACCGTGATGCGGGCGCTGGCCGACCAGGACCACGCCGTGCTGGAGCGCTGGGCGGGTATGGCCGATGCGGAGACCGCAGTCGTCCAGGACGCGCATGTGGGTGGTATCCCGGTCTGCCTGCTGGGCATCGAATCGCGGGGTGTGCCGCGGCGCGGCTTCCCGTCCACCGACGGACCCGACACCTACACCGCGGGCACGCTGTTCCCGCGGTCGTCGAAGAAGGCGGCTCGCGCGATCAACGCGGCCAGTGGCAACCGCCCGCTGGTGGTGCTGGCGAATCTGTCCGGCTTCGACGGATCGCCGGAGTCGATGCGCAAGCTGCAGCTCGAATACGGTGCCGAAATCGGCCGCGCGATCGTGAACTTCCGCGGGCCCATCGTGTTCTGCGTGATCTCGCGCTACCACGGCGGTGCGTTCGTGGTGTTCTCGAAGGCGCTGAACCCGAATATGACCGTGCTCGCGCTGGAGGGTTCGTTCGCCTCGGTGCTCGGTGGCGCCCCGGCCGCGGCCGTGGTGTTCGCCGGTGACGTCAACACCCGCACCGCCTCGGATTCGCGGGTTCGCGAATTGGAGTCGCGGGTCGCGAACGCGTCGGGCACCGAGCGCGCGGAACTGTCCGCCGAACTCGACGAGGTCCGTTCGCAGGTGCGCGCGGAGAAGCTGGGCGAGGTCGCCGCCGAGTTCGACCGGGTGCACAACATCCACCGCGCCGTCGAGGTCGGCTCGGTCGACGCGGTGATCAGCGCTCGCGAGCTGCGGCCGCGCATCATCGAGGCGATCGAGGCGCGTCTCGGCTGATTTCCTGCCCGTGACCGGCCGTCCGCGGCCGGTCACGGGTTCGGCCGCGTTGTGATGATCATGGCGGGGTAGTCCCTTGTCGTGACGGTAATCACGCGACTTCTCGTAATGGTGTGTGCGGTCGTTGCCGGGGGTACTTTCGCGGCGGGTTCGGCCGCGGCGGACCCGGCGGCGCATGTGGTGGGCGAACATCCGCTGGGTCCGGCGGCGGTCGAGATGGACGTCTATTCGCCATCGATGGACCGGGTGATCACGAACCGGGTGATCCGCGCGGCCGGTGGCGGACCGGCACCCACGCTCTATCTGCTCACCGGCATCGGCGGCGGTGTGGACAACATCTCCTGGTGGGACGACACCGATGTGCGCGCGTTCTTCGCCGACAAGCATGTCAATGTGGTGATGCCGATCGGCGGGCCCAACAGCATGTACACCGATTGGATCGCCGACGACCCGATGATGGGCCGCAATCGCTGGCAGACCTACCTCACCCAGGAACTGCCCGATGTGGTCGACGCCCAGCTGGGGACCACGGGCCGCAATGCGATCGCCGGGGTGTCGATGAGCGGGGCGTCGGCGGTGGACCTCGCCATCCAGGCACCGGAACGCTTCGCCGCGGTGGCCTCCTACAGCGGGTGCCCGTGGTCGAACGATCCGGCCGGGATCGCGATGGTGAGTGCCCAGGTCGTGCGGGGCGGCGGTAATCCGGGCAATATGTGGGGCCTGCCGGGAACCGGGGCGTGGCCCGCACACGATGCGTTCGCGCGGGCCGGCGCCCTGGCCGGCAAGGCCATCTATCTGTCTGCGGCGTCCGGTATCCCGGGTGGTATCGACCGGGGACTGCCCTTCCCACCGGTGGAGGCCGTCGCGAGTGCGTGTACCGGTGCTTTCGCCGGTCGGCTCGGGCAGCTCCGCATCCCGGCGGTGTTCGTGGACCGGCCCGAGGGCTCCCACACCTGGGGACTGTTCGAGGCGGACCTCCACGATTCCTGGCCCGTACTGGCCGGTGGCATCGGCGCCTGAGATCAGCCCGTTCACGAGCGCCATATCGTTGCCGCCACCCGTGACCGGGGTGAAGGAGTAGACCAGGCGGCGACCGAGGTCTCGGGTGGTGAACATTCCGTCCTGTAGCCGTAGGTACTGCCGGTCTTCCCCCAGACCGTCACTCCGTTCGCCGAGGTGACCCGCATGAGGCCCGCGCTGTAGTAGCCCGGCTTCGGCCACTGTCCCTCGTCCCTCGGCGCTACGTAGCCGTGTGGGGTGCGGGCCGGGAATCGTCGTATCGGTCTGCGGGGCAGTGGTATCGGGTAGACGCGGCGCTGCCCGGACGGAACCGCCCGTCCACCGGCACCGGGGCTTTCGTGACCGTGCCGGCGACGCCGGAAGTCCCGGGCCACTGCCCTGCGGGTCCGTTCACCTGCGCGAGAACCGCCGTTGCTCGGTCGGGCGCGCTGGATACCGCGGCCTGCATCGATGCCGAATCGAGTTGTGGGAGAGCGGAATCGGCATACTCGTGGACTCGACTGCTCGTCGAGGGGACGAACTTCAGTGCCAGAGTTCCGGCGCCCAAGATCACTACGGCCGAGGCGGCGCTCACCAGGGCTACCCTCGGCGATCGGACTGCTCGCCGAAAACCGAACGGCGCGAAGAATTTTCAGACCGCTGCGGGCCGGAACCGCCGGTGGCAGATCTCGCAATCACAATCGAAATAGCCGAGTCCGGCATTGCCGTGGGCGCCACGTCGTTCGGCTTCTTCCAGATCCGCGAACCAAGGCCGCCGCCGCATCGGTACCGGTCGAATCTGCGCGCTGTCGTTCATGGCGACGGAGTACCCATTTCGGACAGCGCGTACGGTCACGGTTTCGGCGCGATGGGTGTGGTGATACTGGAGGGGATGGCGAGCACAGATCCCGAACCGATCCGGGAATCGCGCAGGGCGTCGGCGGGCGCCGGATGGTCGGCCGCCGACCGCGCGGCCTACCGCCGTTTCGTGCGCGCCCAACACCCCGACGTCGGCGGTGACCCGGCCGCGTTCCGAGAAGGTCTGGCTCGCTACGAGGCCGCCCGCCGGGCCGGTACCTCCGCATCCGAAGTCGACCCGACGGACCGATTCGACGGGCCGGTGCGGTTCGTCGCCACACCGCGTGGCTGGCGGCGAGCAGTGCGCGTGCTGCGTCCGCGCCGGCGTACCCGGCACCTGCAGTGATCGATATGCCGGAAGCCTATCCGGCTAATGGCCGACAGCAGCGATAGCTGGGTATACGCTGATGTAAGGCCATTCTGTGATGTGGCTTACTCCAAACATCGGGGTGTCGTCGCTCGACCTATCCCGCGGCAGTGTGGCCGCGCCGGCACGCCGAGCAAACAACGAGAAGGCCATGAAGGGTGGCACAAGTATCGCTGTAGGAGTGGGTATCGGATACCTACTGGGCCGCACGCGGAAGATGCGGTTCGCGCTGGGGGTGATGATGGCGAAACGTTCGTCGGACATTCCCGGTGAGTTGCTGGAGCGGGGGACATCGCTGCTCAAGTCGTCGGCGGATCTGACGCAGCTCACCGATACCGTTCGCGACGAATTGCTGGGCGCGGCCCGGTCCGCCGCCGTGACCGCTGCGAGCAATCAGCTCGACTCACTCAACACCCGGCTGCAGCAGGGCTCGTCCCTGTTGTCGGGCGACTCCCTCTTGTCGGGCAAGGACCGCGAGCGAGCACCGGCAGCCGAGCCGGACGACGAAGGCGAGCCCGAGGTCCTGGACGTGGAGTCCTCCGACGAAGATCTCGAGGAAGTCGATTCCGGCGACCGGGAAGAAGACCGGGAGCCGCCCGCCCCGCGGACACGCAAGTCCGCGGCCCCCCCGCGCGCGGAAGACGACTTCTCGGACTTCCACTACTCGTAAATCCGCGGAACGCAAACCCGTTTCGGTCAACCGACGCCGCAGCAGCTCCGATTCCGACGAACCGCCCGTGCGACGCACGAGGAGGTGAGAGCGATGGCGAAAACGGCTCAGCCGACCAGCCCGCTCCAGCAATCGGTGCAGAACCTCGCGGGCACGCTGGCCGAACGCGCGGTGGAAGGGCTGTCGAACCGGGTCTCGAAGACCGCCGGCCGGTTGAACGACTACGCGGGTGGCGAGGGCAATCTCCTCGCGGCCGTGACCGGCGTCGACAAGCTGGCCGGCGGCGCTTCCCCACTGCACGCCGTCATGAGCGGAGGTATGAGCAAACTCAAGCACTCGGCGGGGGAGACGTTCCAATCGATCAAGAATTCGCTGACCGGTGGTGGCAAAGGAGGCGGGGGGAAGAAGCTCAAGCTGACCAATATCGTCGAGGAGATCGACGTCGGCGTGCCGATCGATCTAGCCTACGACCAGTGGACCCAGTTCGCGGACTTCCCGAAGTTCACGAAGAAGCTCGAGCAGGTCGAGCAGGTCTCCGATGAGAAACTCAGCTGGACCGGCAAGGTGTTCTGGTCGAGGCGGACCTGGGAATCGACGATCATCGAACAGATTCCGTTCGAGCGAATCATCTGGCGTTCCAAGGGCGCCAAGGGCTATATCGACGGTGCCGTCGGCTTCTATGAGCTCACCCCGAATCTCACCCGCATCCTGGTGGTGCTCGAGTACCACCCGCAGGGAGTGTTCGAGAAGACCGCCAATATGTGGCGCGCCGCCGGGCGCCGATGCCGGTTGGAGCTCAAGCACTTTCAGCGTCATGTCATGACCGATGCGGTCCTGCACAGCGACGACATCGTCGGCTGGCACGGCGAGATCCGCGACGGCAAGGTCGTGGAAGACGACGAGACGGCGCGACAGCGCGAAGAGGAAGAAGAGGCCGCCGAGGAAGACCACGAAGAGGACAACACCGACGAGGACAACGCCGGCGAGGAAGCATTCGACGACGAAGAACCGGATGAGGCAGAAGAAGAGGAAGACGAGGAAGACGAGCAGGACCGGGATCGGAGCGAGCCGGACGAGGAGGAAGAACCGGAGCCGCCTCGCCGCCGAACGGCCGCCCGCAAGAGCTCGGTCACTCGCCGGCCACGTGTGAGCGGAGGAGCAAGAAGATGACGATCGAACCCGCAGGAGGCGGGGGCGGAGGCGGAGCCGGCACGATGGCCCGGCCGAACTCGTCCAGCCTGGCCGATGTAATCGACACCATTCTCGACAAAGGCCTGGTCATCGACGCGTTCGCCCGGGTGTCGCTGGTGGGTATCGAATTGGTGACCATCGACGCGCGCGTCGTGGTCGCCAGTGTCGACACATATCTGCGGTTCGCCGAAGCGGTGAACCGGCTGGAGATTTCGACCAGTGAGCCGAAGGGCATCACCGACATCGTCGGCGACGTCACCGAGGGCGCGGCCAAGCACAAGACCAAGGGCGCACTCGATGCGGCCGGACAGAAGGTCGCGGACTTCCTCGGCGATGTGCAGGAGAAGCGGCAGACGGTGCACCGGCCCTCCAAGCGGGAGGAGCGGTGATGGCTGCCGATGCAACCGCCGTATACGTCTACGGCATCGTGCCCGCCGACGTCGAGCCGCAGCCACACGCCACCGGAGTCGGCGATCCACCGGGTGAGGTAACGGTCGTGCGGCACGGCGACATCGCCGCGCTGGTCAGTCCGCTCTCCTCCGATCGGCCCCTGGGCACACCCCAGGACCTCACCGCCCACGAGAAACTTCTCGACGGGTCCGCGGCGGTGGCCCCCGTGCTGCCGCTGCGGTTCGGCGCGGTCATGACCGACACCGATGCGGTGGAAAATGAGCTGCTCGAGGCGAACGAAGACGAATTCCACGCGGCCCTGGTGGAACTCGAGGGGCGCGTGCAGTTCGTTATCAGAGGACGTTACGTCGAGAATGCGATCTTGCGCGAACTGCTCGACGAGAATGCCGACGCCGCCCGCCTCCGGGACGAGATCCGTGGGAAATCGGAGGATGCGACCCGCAACGAGCGAATCATGCTGGGCGAGATGATCAATCAGGCCATCGAGACGAAGCGAGCCGAGGACACCCGCAAAGTGGCTTCCGAACTCGAGAAACTCGAGGCGATGGTCAACCTGCGCGACCCCACCCACGAAGAGGATGCCGTGCACCTCGCGGCACTGATCGAAACGGCCCGCCAGGACGAGTTGGAGGAGTTGTTGCGCCGGCTCATGTCGGACTGGGACGGCCGGGTGGAGTTGAGTCTGCTCGGGCCGATGGCGGCTTACGACTTCGTGACCAAGCGAGCACCGGAGGGGTGAGGCATGGGTCTGTTCTCTTCGATACTCCTGCTCCCCGCCGCGCCGGTTCGTGGCGTGATCTGGCTGAGTGAATTGATCCAGGAGCAGGTCGAACAGCAAATGCACGATCCCGTGAGGTTGCGGCGCGAGCTCGAGGACATCGACCGTGCCGCAGCCGCCGGCGAGCTGTCCGCGGAGGAGGCCGCGCAAGCGCAACAAGAGATCCTGAATCGGATGACCGGTCCGAGGTAGGTCCGACCGACCGGAAGAAGTGACTCCCGTGGCCCGCGAAACCATCTCCGACGATGCCCAGGCATCGGACGAACAACCGCCACTCACCGCGGCGCAGGCCGCTGGGGTGGCGGTCGAATGCCTCGCGGAATTGACGTCGCACCCCCTCCAGGGCGTCACGAGCGTGGAGCCGACCGACGACGGGTGGCTGGTGGAGATCGAGGTGCTCGAGGATCGCCGGATCCCCTCCTCGGCGGACATCATGGCGCTGTATCAGGTGGAGATCGATTTCGACGAGAACCTGCTGGCCTACCGCAGAACCAAGCGCTACATCCGCGGCAGCACCGACATCGGCTCGAGGGGGCAACGATGACGGTGGTCGGAGGCGAGTCGTACGCGCCGCAGCCCTACGGGGGCGGGGGTGGGGGCGGGCACCACTCCACCAATCTCGCCGACATCCTGGAGCGAGTCCTCGACAAGGGTTTGGTGATCGCGGGCGATATCCAGGTGAATCTCCTCGACATCGAACTGCTCACCATCAAGTTGCGGTTGGTGGTCGCGTCCCTGGAGACGGCCAAGGCGGTGGGCATCGACTGGTGGGAGACCGATCCCTGGCTCAGCAGTAAGGCGCATACGCTGGAAAAGCAGGACAGCGACCTGGAAATCGAGAACCGGGAGTTGCGCGAGCGGATCGCCCAATTGGAGGCGGCGAACGAACGCCGGCAGCCCATCGAGCGCGGGCGCGAGTCGAGGAAAGAGCGATCGTGACGGATCGTTGCCTGGTCTGGCTGTACGCGGTGGCGCCCCGCAGCGACGAGGAGGCGGAAACCGCCGCGCCGGCCGGAGTCGCGGGGGAGCCGGTGCGGACGATCGTTTCCGGCGATCTCACCGCGATCGTCGGCTCGGTGCCGATGGACGTGTTCGGCGAGGAGCCGCTGCGGCGGAACTTCGAAGACCTGGACTGGCTGGAGGCGACCGCGCGGGCACACGACGCGGTCGTCTCGGCCGTGGTGCGCCGCGGCCCGGCCGTACCGTTGCGGCTGGCCACCGTCTTTCGCGACGACGAGCGGGTGCGTGAGCTGCTCGACGAACGGCGAGCGGATTTCGCCGCGGCGCTGGAATTGGTGAGCGGGCGCACCGAGTGGGGAGTGCGCGCCTACGGCGACCGTGCCGTCCTCACCGCCGCCGTGGCCGAGGCCAAGGCCGAAGCCGGCACCATGACGCCGGGCGCGGCCTATCTCGCCCGGCGGCGCGCGCAATTGTCCGCGCAGGAGACGGTCGAACGCGACGCGGCCGAGCGGGCGTCGCAGGTGCACGAGCGGTTGCTGCGCCGGGCCGCGGCCGGACGATGTCAGCCACTGACCGATCCGGCGGTGAGCGGCCGCCGGGACTGGATGGTGCTCAACGGCACCTACCTCGTCGACGACGACCGGACCGAGGACTTCACGGCGACCGTGAACGCGCTCGGCGCCGAATTTCCCGGTATCCGGCTCGAACTCACCGGCCCGTGGCCACCGTATTCGTTCGCCGGCGTACAACGTGAGCCGACATGACGCGGGCCGATATGACGCGGGCCGGCACCACACCGCCCGATCGCGGCGTCGACGCCGAGCGGCGTATCGCGCTGGTGGACCTCTTGGACCGGGTGCTGGCCGGCGGTGTGATCATCACCGGCGACATCAAACTGGCCATCGCCGATGTGGATCTGGTGCAGATCTCGCTACGCGCCCTCATCTCCTCGATCAGCACCCTGTTCCCGCCGGCCCTGTCCACGTCGTCCGACAAGCACGGCGATGACTGAATTCGGCGGTATCCCACCGCGTATCGACACCGACCCGGAATCCGTCGAACGCGGACTGGTCACCCTCGTGCTCACCCTGGTGGAGTTGCTGCGCCAGCTCATGGAGCGCCAAGCGCTGCGCCGCGTGGACGCCGGCGACCTCACCGACACCCAGGTCGAACGCATCGGCACCACGCTGATGCTGCTCGAACAACGCATGGCGGAACTGCGCGAACACTTCGGCCTCACCCCGGAAGACCTCAACATCGACCTCGGTCCGCTGGGGCCTTTACTGCCCCCGCCGGAGTGAGAAAGCTCCGGTGCGCTCGCCGCCGCGGTGCCCCGAAAATCGTTGGACGGGTGCGATATCTGCGGCGTTCGTGTCTCGCGGCGCAACGACGAAGCCCCGTCTCCACAGCAGCGGATACGGGGACTTGGGGCGTCCGGGTGTTGTGGTGCGGTCCGGAGGATCGCTCAGAAGCGAAGTTCGGGAATGGTGTTCAGGTCGAATCCGTGGCGAGCGTAGATCTTGATCGTGTTCTCGCCGGTGAGGTCATGCTCCGTATAGCCGAGCAGTTCGGCGACCCGGATCACGTCCTCCGTCGTCGCTGCTTCGATCTCCAGATACGGAGGAATCAGGGGCCACGTATCTATTTCGAGCTGGGCACCTTCGAGAGTGAAGCTCGCGCGCTTGGTCTCTTGGTACGACTTGGGCATGAAGCCCATCAGCTTCAGCAGTTCGTTGGCGGCGGTGAAGTCACTGACGGTGACCTCTACCTCGTGAGTGCCGTCAATGGAGTCCTTGGTGATCTGCTTGACGGCGAGCGTGATGCCGTTTCCGTTGTCGCGCAGTCTGATCCACTTGGATTCATCGCCGGGGGTGATGTCGTAGACGTAGCGCCGCATGAACCGGTCGCCGAGCTTGATTCCCCCTTTGTCGAGGATCCTACGTTCGGCGGTCCGAGGATCGATGCCGAGAATCTTGGCTTCGTGCTCGATAGGCAATGTGTCTCCAAACGTGCTGTGTCACAGCGAGATTTGTCCGGCACGCCGGGCGGCGAGTCGGTCGTACTCGGTGTCGCGCAAGGTGAGGATTTCGCGGCGTAGGGGGCTGCTCAGGAAGTCGGACAGCGGTAGGCACAGGTCCATGCGCTGGATGCACACGCCGACCTGGAATGTGCCGGTCCGGTCGTAGTACAGCCGTACACCGTAGAAGCTCTCTTCGCAATCGGTCCCATTGTTGAACCGGCATCCGGAACATGTGCCTGGCAAGCGGACCGGCCGAATCTGCTTGAAGAAGATGCGTCGTCCATCCGGCAGACGGTAGGCGGTCCGTGCACCGGATGCGCCTGCCGTGATATGTAGAGACTCGGCGACGGCACCCCGGTCAGCGAGGATCCGCGAGATGGCTTCGATCGAGGTTTGTCCGCCATCGAGCGAGTTGAGTAGCCGTACGGTCAGCCGCGGGGAGTGCTCGTCGAGGAGGCGATGTACCCGCGGCGCGTGCGTGTAGTCAGGAACCACGAGATTGGCGTTGGCGTCGACTCCGTTCACGTCGCACGCGGCGATGGAGAGCGCGAGCGCTTCGAGCTTCCGTTGTGCCAGAACAGGGTTGCGGTAACGGCTGTGTTGAACCTCGGCTAGTTCAGCCGCGGTTGTGCCGAAGATTGAGAAGTTCACCCGGCCGAGTCCAGCCTCAGCGCAATCCGGGATTACTCGTTCACCGCGTTCTCCGTTCGAGGTCATACCCACCCGAAAACCGGCCTCGGTGCTATCGCGGTCAATCGCGCTACGCCTGGGTGCGAGGCCGGCAGGAAGGCAGATTGAATTTCACGACCAGCGCGAACGACATGAGGCTCCCTCGAACAGCGTGTGCGGACAGTCCGGAGGATAACCCGCACGGCCGTGCGGCCCTCATGTCACGAGTATGGGGCCGCTTCCCGTCTCGTGGACGATGGCTCGAGTGCTCGGCCTGGACCGGCCGGTCACCGCGCAGTGCGGCTCGGCTGCCCGGTCAGCGGGTGTCGCTGTGTGTCGGTCCTGTGGGAGGGTGGACCCATGAACCGCTTGGCCGACGCAACTTCTCCCTACCTGCGCCAGCACGCCGACAACCCCGTCGACTGGCGGGAATGGAGCGCCGAGGCGCTGGCGGAGGCGCGCTCGCGGGATGTGCCGATCCTGCTGTCGGTCGGTTACGCCTCCTGTCACTGGTGTCACGTGATGGCGCACGAATCGTTCTCCGATCCGGCCACCGCCGAACTGATGAACGCGAATTTCGTCTGTGTGAAGGTCGATCGCGAGGAACGGCCCGACATCGACGCGGTGTACATGTCCGCGACCGTCGCGATGACCGGGCAGGGCGGGTGGCCGATGACGTGTTTTCTCACGCCGGCCGGGGAGCCGTTCTACTGCGGCACCTACTATCCGAAATCGCCGCGCGGCGGTATGCCGTCGTTCACCCAGCTGCTGACGGCGGTCGCCGATACCTGGACCAATCGCCGTGCCGAGGTCGACCAGGCCGCCGGTCAGGTGGCGCAGGCGCTGCGGGACCAGGGCGCCGGACTGCCCGCGAGCGAGTTGACCGTCACGCCCGAGTTGCTCGCGCACGCGGTCGCCACGGTGCTGCGCGATGTCGACGAGCGCTACGCCGGATTCGGCGGGGCGCCGAAATTCCCGCCCTCGGCGCTGCTGGAGGGCCTGCTGCGCCATTACGAGCGCACCGGGGAAGACGCTGCGCGACAAGCGGTTTCGGCGACCTGCGCGGCCATGGCGCGCGGGGGAATCTACGATCAGCTGCGCGGTGGCTTCGCTCGCTACTCGGTCGATGCCGCCTGGGTGGTTCCGCATTTCGAGAAGATGCTCTACGACAATGCGCAACTGCTGCGTGCCTACGCGCATCTGGCACGGCTGGAGGCGAGCGGTGAACCGGGTACGGGCGACCCGCTGCCGCAGCGGATCACCGAGGAAACCGCGGCCTTCCTGCTCACCGATCTGCTGACCGCCGAGGGCGGGTTCGCCTCGGCCTTCGACGCCGACACCCATGTGGAACCCGGGGCGCCCGGAATCGAGGGCGCCACCTACGTGTGGACGCCGCCGCAGCTCACGGAAGCCCTCGGTCCCGAGGACGGCCCCTGGGCCGCAACGATCTTCGGCGTGACGCCCGAGGGCACGTTCGAACACGGCACCTCCGTGCTCACCCGGTACACCGATCCCGGCGCCGGACCGGGCGAGGATCCCGCCGACGCCCGCCGCTTCGACGACATCCGGCAGCGGCTGCGCGCGGTGCGGGACCGGCGGCCGCAACCCGAGCGCGACGACAAGGTGGTCACCGCCTGGAACGGCATCGCGATCACCGCCCTCGCCGAGGCGGGTGCCGCACACGACCGGCCGGAATGGGTCGACGCCGCGGCGCGGTGCGCGCGGTACCTGCTGGACCGGCACCTCGTCGACGGCCGTTTGATGCGCGCCTCACTGGGCGGCGCGACCGGTAACGCGCCCGCCGTCCTCGAGGACTACGCGTGGCTGGCGACCGGACTGCTGACCCTGCACCAGGCCACCGGCGAACTGTCCTGGCTCGACCGGGCGCAGCAGCTGATCGACGCCGCCACAACCCTTTTCGAGGACCCGGCACAACCCGGCAGTTGGTTCGACACGGCCGTCGATGCCGAGGAACTCGTCGCCCGCCCGCGCGATCCGCTCGACGGGGCGACCCCGGCCGGGGCCTCCACCTTCGCCGAAACCCTGCTCACCGCCTCCGCCCTGAGTGTCCCGGACCGCGCGGCCCGTTACCGCACGCTGGCCGATGCCACCCTCGACGCAGGTGCCATCGTCCTGGCCCGTGCGCCGCGCTCCGGCGGCCAGTGGCTCAGCGTCGCCGAGGCGGCACTGGCCGGGCCGATCCAGATCGCGATCTCGCAATCGGCCGACGCCGACGCTAGCGCCGAACTGCTCGGCACTGCACGGCGTTTCGCCCCTGGCGGTGCGGTCATCATTGCCGGACAGGCAGATTCGGCGCCGCTGCTCACCGAGCGCCCCGCACTGGGAGGCGCCCCGGCGGCCTACATCTGCCGTGGCACCGTTTGCGATCTCCCGGTCTCGGATCCGCAGCGGGTGCGCACAGCACTGGTGGGAGAGTGAAGCGCCGCTGATCCGGTAGCGGCATCCATTCGATGCCGCCCAGCTGTATTCGGGTCTCAGACGGCTTACACGGTACCGAAGCTGAGCGTGCGGGGTGGGCGACGGCGTGAATCGGAGGTAGCGAGAGGTTCACGTGGTGACGATGGGTGCGCGGCATCCGGCCCGGCGCAGCCGCCCTCACTCCTCGACCGGAGCGTTCGCGCCCAGTCCCACCGGTTTGCGATCGGTCCAGCACGCCGTCGGCTCCCGGCGGCCGCGCAGCTGGATCTTGTCGTAGAGCACCCACCGGGAACGTTCGGATTCGGTCGCCGCGTCGATCACGGCCTGGCTGGCCAGGATCCGGCGGGGGACCTCCTTGGCCTCGGTGGTGAGCCGGGAGGCCTCATTGACAGCGTCGCCGATCACGGTGAATTCCAGCCGGGTGTCGGTGCCCACGTCGCCGGCGAAGACGCTGCCGCGCGCCAGGCCGATGCCGATATCGAATTCGCCGCCGAGGGCCACCTCGTCGCGGATGCGCCGCGCGGCGCGCAGGGCGGGAGTCGCGTTGTCGCCCAGAGCGATCGGGGCGCCGAAGATGCACAGCGCCGCATCGCCCTCGAATTTGTTGACCAGCCCGCCGTTGTCCTCGGTGGCCGAGACGACCACGGCCAGTAGGCGATTGAGCTGATCGACGAATTCGCGCGGCGCGAGTTCGGTCGACATCTCGACCGATCCGGTCACGTCCACGAACAGCGCGGTCACCACCCGTACATCGCCGGTCAGGTCGACGCCGCCGGCCAGTGCGCGTTCGGCCACCTCGTTGCCGACGTGGCGGCCGAAGACGTCGCGCATGCGTTCGCGTTCGGACAGATTCTCGGCCAGCTCGTTCACCGACAGTTCCAGGCGCCCGATCTCACTGGCGCTGGTGATCGGCACCCGCGCGGACAGTTCCCCGCGCGCGATCCGGTCCAGCGCCCGCCGCAGCGTCCCCAGCGGCGCCGCCACCGACCGGGCCAGCGTGGCGGTGGTCAGCGCCCCGACCAGCAGGCCGACCAGCGACATGTACAGCGCGGTCCGCACCCGATCGGTGGCGTCGGCCACCGGATCGCCGAGGACGGTGATCAACATCAGCAGCGGCATCGCCCCGGCCACCGCCCAGGAGATGACCAGCCGGTTGAGCACCGTGGCACTCCAGTGCGAGGTACCGCCGAGCACCCGCGCGATGACCGGGATCGTCGGCCGGATGAGCCGGTCCACCACCAGGAAGGTGAAGCCCGCCGACTCCAGCCCGCCCAGGAAGAACATCGCCCCGATCGCCCACAGGGCCCGGGTGGGCACCACCTGGGCGAACAAGGCCGTGGCGATGGCGACACCCGGTATCCAGATGGCCAGCGCCCGCACTGTGATGGCGATGGGTAGTCGGAGTAGTCGCTCGGCCTCGGGACGGGTGGGCCGGCGGGTCTGATCGATCCAGCTGAAGTAGTACACCCGGTCGCGCACCGCCAGCACGATGCCGGCCAGTGCGCCGATCACCGGATAGATCGCGGTCTGGGCCACGGCACTGAGCCAGTCCTCGCCGAGGTTGCCGAGAAATCCGCTCAACCACAATTCGACGACGATCACCGCGAGGCCGCCCAGATTGCAGACCATCACCACCGTCGAAAGGCCCCAGCGCGCACGCAGGGCCCAGAGCACGAGTCGACTGGTCATAGCCCCTGGCAGTGGTCTGGTTCGGTATTACCGGTTTCGGACGTATAGCACGAACGAGCATAGAACCCGCCCGTACGGCCGCGGCAGGTTACCGGTGATCTTGCCCTACGAGAATACGACCAACCAGATCGCGACGTAATGACACAGGGCAGCGAGAACCGTTGCCGCGTGGAAGAATTCGTGGTGACCGAAGACCTCCGGCCACGGATTCGGCCATTTCGCGGCGTACAGGATCGCGCCGACGCTGTATGCGATGCCGCCGATCAGCAACAGCACCATCGGTGTGACGCCCACATTGTGGGTGAGCGTCGCGGCGACCGGCACGATGGCCCAGCCCAGCAGCAGATACAGCGGCACCCCGACCCAGCGCGGCGCGGTCGGCCACAGCACCTTCAATGCCACCCCGGCGACGGCACCCGCCCAGACCACGCTCAGCAGGGTGATCCCGGTGCGGCCGGGCAGCCCCAGCAGGGCGAACGGTGTGTAACTTCCCGCGATGAACAGGAAGATCATCGAATGGTCGGCGCGCTTCATCCGGGTGCGGGTGCGTGCGGACTGCCACGTCACCCGGTGGTAGACCGCGCTGATGCCGAAGATGCCGCAGACGGTCACGCCGTAGACCAGCGTCGACCAGCCCGCGGTGGCGGAAACAGTGGCCGAGAACGCGACGAGCACCGCCACGGCGATGGCCGCGACGCCGACCGCGTAGGTGTGGATCCAGCCGCGCATCCGCGGTTTGACGGCCAGGGTGCGCAGCCCCTTCTCGGCCAGATGCTCGAGTGTGGACACCTCCCCGCAGACCGGATTTGCCGAGCTCACCGATTCGGACACTAGTTCCCTCCTGAGTAACCTACGGTTGCGTAGGTTAGTTCTTCAGCCACTGTACCGGCAGTAGGCTCCGCGTGCCGGACGCCGCCGCGATAGGGTCGATCGGAACCGGGGAACTGATTCGTGGTGTCCGCTGCCATTCCTGCGCAGCAGAAATTGGCGGAGAACTCGGGCGGCACGCGAGAGGTGGATAAGGTTGGCAGCCGTGAAGCTTGCTAGTCGGGTGCTCAGCGGTAAGGTGCGCAACCTGCCCTATCGCATCTACGAAGCGCAGCTGTCGAAACAGCTGGCAGGCAAACAGCATCCGCGTCACGTCGCGGTCGTTTGTGACGGAAATCGCCGCTGGGCGCGGGAGAACGGCTTCACCGACGTCACCCACGGCCACCGGGTCGGTGCGCTGAAGATCGCCGAACTGGTCGGCTGGTGCGAGGCCGAGGGCATCGAGATGGTGACGGTGTATCTGCTCTCGACCGAGAATCTCAGCCGCTCCGCCGACGAACTGGAAACCCTGTTCGAGGTGATCACCGATGTGGTCGAGGAGTTGTCCGCGCCGGAGAACAACTGGGGTGTGCGCATCGTCGGGTCGCTGAAGGGCCTGCCCGAGGATGTCGCCCGCCGCATGCAGAAGGCGGCCGACGAAACGCACGGTCGTGGCGGTGTGCACGTGAACGTGGCCATCGGCTACGGCGGCCGGCAGGAGATCGCCGACGCGGTGCGCTCGCTGGTGCGGCAGGAGATCGCGGCCGGGGAGACCGGTGAGGATCTGGTGCAGTCGATCACGGTCAACGCGATCGGCCAGCATCTCTACACCTCCGGTCAGCCCGATCCGGACCTGGTCATCCGCACCTCGGGAGAGCAGCGGCTCTCGGGCTTCCTGCTGTGGCAGAGCGCCTACTCCGAGATCTGGTTCACCGAGGCCTACTGGCCGGAGTTCCGCCGCGTCGACTTCCTGCGCGCGCTGCGCGACTACGCCGCGCGGCATCGCCGTTACGGAGTGTGAGCGGGCGGGCCGCAGATAACGGCCCGGCGCAGGATGTGTTGCATTGCATGATCATCCCCCGATCCGGTCGTGTGCTCGCGTACCGTCGCGAACATGAGCGAGATGCGGGGCGGGCCGGGTGGTGCGACGGAGGTGGCCGGAGCGCCGGTGCCCTACGTCACCTATGCCGAATTCGGCCGGCGATTCGTGGCCTACGCGGCGTCCGAACAGCGCATATCCGCTGTTTTCGCCCAATTGGCAGGTAGCGCATTCGATTTCGGCCCGATCGGGGTCGGCCCGGCGCATCTGGCGAAGGCCTCGGCGCAGGTGCGACTCGGTGATCCGGTGCTGGAGCGCTCGGTCGGCGAGGTCGTCGGCTTCGAGCTTGCCATCCCGCTCGATATCGATCTGCTGCTGGATCTGGCCGTCGATCGCCACCGCTTCGAGGTCAGGGGTTTCGTCCACGTCCACCTGACGGTGCGCACCGCGGCGCCGCTGCGGATCCTCATCGATATCGCCGAACCGCGTCCGGGCGATGTGCGGATCAATGTGGCCACCACGACCCGGCGCGGCCAACTGCTGCGGCTGCTGGCCAGCGTCGATCACGAGATCCGCCGGTTCGTCGCCCGCTATGTGGCCAACGAGATTCGCCAACCGCATATCGCGGCCGTCCGCGATATCGATGTCGCCGCACGGCTGGACGCGGCCTGGCCGGCCTGATTCGCCAACTCGTCGAAAGGAACCGAATCAGAGCTTGCGCAGCCGGATCCGGTTGATGCTGTGGTCGGAATCCTTGCGCAGCACCAGGGTTGCGCGTGGCCGCGTCGGGAGGATGTTCTCCACCAGATTGGGCCGGTTGGTGGCGTTCCAGATCTCCTGGGCGGCGATGGTCGCCTCGGAATCACTGAACTTCGCGTAGTGGTGAAAATGCGACTGCGGGTCCGCGAACGCCGTTTTCCGAAGGGAGAGAAAGCGATCGACATACCACCGCTCGATATTCTCGATGCGCGCGTCGACGTAGATCGAGAAGTCGAACAGGTCCGAAACCATCAGCCGCGGCCCGGTCTGCAGGACGTTGAGCCCTTCCATGATGAGGATGTCGGGCTGGCGCACGCAGTGGAACTGGTCCGGCAGAATGTCGTAGGCGATATGCGAATACATCGGTGCGCACACCTCGGACGCACCGGATTTGACCTCGGTGACGAAGCGCAGCAGCTTGCGCCGGTTGTAGCTTTCCGGGAAACCCTTGCGGTGCATGATGCCGCGCCGGGTGAGCTCCGCGGTGGGATAGAGGAATCCGTCGGTGGTGACCAGATCGACGCGCGGATGGTGATCCCAGCGCGCCAGCAGCGCCTGCAATACGCGGGCAGTGGTCGATTTACCGACCGCCACACTGCCGGCGATGCCGATGACGAACGGCACCTGATGATCCGGATGCGTTTCGCCGAGGAAGGTCGCGGTGGCGGCGAACAGCCGCTGCCGGGCGGCGACCTGGAGATGGATCAATCGGGCCAGCGGCAGATAGACCTCGGCGACTTCTTCGAGATCGATCTGCTCGCCGAGACCGCGCAGGCCGATCAGTTCTTCCTCGGTGAGGATCAGCGGAGTCGATTTACGCAGGGTGCGCCATTGTTTGCGATCGAATTCGACATACGGACTCGGCTCGCTCATCCGGGCCACCTACGCACACTCCCGGTCCGGAGTTCCCCCGCTGGGCGGGCGCGCCACCACCCGCAACGACGTCACCGATGAACCTGTGCCGTGCCCGGCGCGGTGAAATGCGCTCGACAGTCCTCGCATAGGCGAATTCTCCTCGGAGTGGGCACCGCGCCGAACGCGGGGTATTATTACTCGCCGGTAACCCTGGGTGACATTTCTCTCTCGACCGACGGGTTTCGGTCGCCGGCGAGGCCGGGAACGGGGAAGCGGCTATCGTCGGATGTCATGGCTGCGCATCCGCTCGTCACCGAATATCTGCGCCTGGGACTGGCATTCGACCGATTGGAACCCGGCTTCGTCGACGCCTACACCGGCGATCCCGCGCTGCGCCGGGCGGTGGAGTCGGCGCCCGCGCCGCAGCCGCGCGAACTGGCCGACCGGGCAGCGGCCCTGCGCAAGGAACTGCCCGAGGCCGGGCTGAGCGAGCAGCGCGCCGAATTCCTGGAGGCGCATCTGCGCGCGCTGGAATGTTCGGGACGCAAGTTCGCCGGTGACGACATCTCCTTCATCGAGGAGGTGCGGTCCTATTTCGACGTCGATATCGCCCTCGGTGACGTCGAGGACTATCGGGACGCGCACCGGCAGCTCGACGAGGTGCTGGCCGGTGACGGCTCGCTGCTGGATCGGATGACCGCACATCGGCGCGCCGACGAGATTCCGCCGCAGCGCCTCACCGAATGTGTGCAGGCGTTCTCGGGCGCACTGCGCGAGTTGGTGCGCGAACGCTATCCGCTGCCGGATCACGAGCAGGTGGAATACGAGATCGTCGGCGACAAACCGTGGTCGGGATTCAACTACTACCTCGGCAATTTCCGGTCCCGGGTCGCGATCAATTCCGATCTCAAACAACATATGGCGCAGCTGCCGGCGCTGATCGCGCACGAGGCCTATCCCGGTCACCACACCGAACACTGCCGCAAGGAGGCCGGGCTGGTCGCCGCCGGACAGGACGAGCAGACGCTGTTCGTGGTGAACACGCCGCAATGCCTGATGGCCGAGGGGCTGGCGGATCTGGCGCTGAAATCGATCATCGGCCCGGACTGGGGAATCTGGGCGCAGGAGATCTACGCCGACCTCGGCCTGCGATTCGACGGCGAACGCGCACAACGACTGTCGAGCGCCTCGGCGAAACTGCTGGCGGTCCGCCAGGATGCGGCGCTGTTGCTGCACGATCGCGGCCGCAGTGCCGACGAGGTCGCCGAATTCCTGCAGCGCTGGAGTCTGACCACACCCGAGCGTGCGCGGCAGTCCCTGCGTTTTCTGTCCTCGCCGCTGTGGCGGGCCTACATCAGCACCTATGTGGAAGGGTATCGCCTACTGGGCGGGTGGCTGGATCGCGCGGTCGACACCGACGATCGGGTGGCGCGCTTCGGCCGGCTGCTCGACGAGCCGCTGACGCCGGCGGCGCTGCGCAGGATGTGAGGACGCGCCGTAGCGAGAATCGGGGAATATTCGGCCCCGGACATTCGGTGGCGATGTCCGTACGCGGAAATAGTTAGCACGGCAAACAATGGCGACCGTGATCGGCATCGCAATATCCGGTTCGGGGCTATCGAGTAATTCGCCGGAAATCCGATTTCGAGCGCCGACCGGATCCGCGCCCCGACTCGCGAACCCGGCCGAAGGGTGTCGGTGCTACTACGCGCCCCAGCCCGCGCACCCGGCGTTGCCGCCGGAGGAGATGGTGCAGGCGGACTTCAGGATGGCGAAAAGCATGTCCTGAATCGAGTTACCGGTACCCGCGGTGAAAAACAGCATGTGAACCCCTGATGTGATCGAATGAGTCGATGACGCTGTCACAGTCGTCGACAGCGCGGCGAATGTTACGCCTTTTTTACACAGTGGGCAGCCCCGTTTTATGGGGGCGCAACGGGCCGGTGTGCAGTCGCTATTACGCCTCGGCGGGTATCGAGGTCGCCGCGCCCGGCACCGGTGCGGGGCACAACGGAGCGGCCGGGGGCCACCACATAGACTGTGCGCGTGACCCAGACGACCGCCCCCTCTGTCAACACCCAGTCGCTCGCCGATCTCGATCCCGAGCTCGCCGCCGCGATGGCGGGCGAACTCGCCCGTGAGCGCGACACCCTCGAGATGATCGCCTCCGAGAACTTCGTGCCGCGCGCGGTGCTGCAGGCACAGGGCAGCGTGCTGACCAACAAATACGCCGAGGGTTATCCCGGTCGCCGCTACTACGGCGGTTGCGAGCACGTCGACGTGGTGGAGAATCTCGCGCGCGAGCGGGTCAAGGAGTTGTTCGGCGCCGAATTCGCCAACGTGCAGCCGCATTCGGGCGCACAGGCCAACGCCGCGGTGCTGATGTCGCTGATGAATCCGGGCGAGAAACTGCTCGGCCTGGATCTGGCGCACGGTGGTCACCTCACGCACGGCATGCGGCTCAACTTCTCCGGCAAGCTCTACGAGGTGCACGCCTACGGGGTGAGCAAGGAAGACCACCGCGTCGACATGGACGAGCTGCGCAAGCAGGCGCGCGAGGTCCGGCCGAAGGTGATCGTGGCCGGCTGGTCGGCCTACCCGCGTCACCTGGACTTCGCGGCGTTCCGCGAGATCGCCGACGAGGTGGGCGCCTACCTCTGGGTCGATATGGCGCATTTCGCCGGTCTGGTCGCCGCCGGTCTGCACCCCTCGCCGGTGCCGCACGCGGATGTGGTGTCCTCGACCGTGCACAAGACCCTGGGTGGTCCGCGTTCGGGTCTGATCCTGGCCAAGCAGGAGTACGCGAAGAAGCTCAACAGCGCCGTGTTCCCGGGCCAGCAGGGCGGTCCGCTCATGCACGTGATCGCCGCGAAGGCCGCCGCCTTCAAGATCGCCGGCACCGAGGAGTTCAAGCAGCGCCAGGCACGCACCCTGTCGGGCGCCAAGATCCTGGCCGAGCGCCTGACCGGCGCCGATGTCGCCGGTAACGGCGTCACCGTGCTGACCGGCGGCACCGATGTGCACCTGGTGCTGGTGGATCTGCGCAACTCGCAGATGGACGGCCAGCAGGGCGAGGATCTGCTGCACGAGGTCGGAATCACGGTGAACCGCAACGCCGTTCCGTTCGACCCCCGTCCGCCGATGGTCACCTCCGGCCTGCGCATCGGCACCGCCGCGCTGGCCACCCGCGGCTTCGGCGACACCGAATTCGCCGAGGTGTCCGACATCATCGCCACCGCGCTCGCGGGCAAGGCCGATCTCGCCGCCCTGCGCGCGCGAGTGTCCAAGCTGGCCCAGGACTTCCCGCTCTACGACGGCCTGGAGGACTGGAAGCTGCTCGGCTGAGCCGTACCGCAGTGCGATCGACCCCGGTAGCCGGACCCGGCCGCCGGGGTCGATCTGTGAGTGCCCTTGTCCGCCAGGGCATCTCGCTTCGCGGTCGGTCCGGCAGCGCTCAGTCGCGGGTGCTCAGGTATTCGATGTACATGGGCCGCAAGGCCTCGGCGATCTCGCCCTCACCGGAGTGCATGTAGTCGTCGAGCATCGGCAGCACGTACTTGATGTCCGCCTCGCTCTCACCGATGTTCCCGGTGGCGGCCTCCGCCGCCGGAATCTGCTCCAGCAGCCGCCACAGGAACTTGACGTCGCCGTGCCGGACGGCGTGCTTGACCGCTCGGTCGTGCAGTTCCTTCGACGACAGCTTCTCCAGCTCTGCCACATCGCTCATGTAGCGACTCTAGCGGGTTCGGCCGGGTGGCCGGGCAACTCCGTAGCTGACCGATAGCTACCGGTCGGCGTTCACTACCTATTCATCGACACACCTGTCATCTCGGGAGCCGGAATCGCGAAATCGCAGTACCGTCGAAGTGCGAGCCGCGTCGGTGTGGCTCGTCCGGGAGGTTCTGATCGTGGCTGAGCAACTCAGTACGAGAGGGCCGGTACCCGGCCCTCGGGTCGTTTGACCCCAGGGCGGACCGGCCCAGCGAGAACGTCCGTGCGGGTATGGCACGGACAACAAAGGAGCCCACCGTGACTGATGCACGCTCCGTCATCGCTCCCTCGAAAGCCCGCTCCGACAAGAGCGGAGGCTCCGGAAAGGGAGCCGGCACCTCGCCCCGCAAATCCTTCGTGATCGACACCTCCGTGTTGTTGTCCGACCCCTGGGCCATGACGCGTTTCGGTGAACATCACGTGGTGTTACCGCTGGTGGTCATCAGCGAACTGGAGGCCAAACGGCACCATCACGAACTCGGCTGGTTCGCCCGCGAAGCCCTGCGCAATCTCGACGATCTGCGTTTGGAATTCGGCCGGTTGGACCTGCAGGTCCCGATCGGCACCGAGGGCGGCACGCTGCAGGTGGAGTTGAATCACACCGACCCGGAGGTGCTTCCGGTCGGGTTCCGCACCGACACCAACGATTCCCGCATCCTCGCCTGTGCGCTCAACCTCGCCGCCGAGGGGCAGCGAGTAGTGCTGGTGTCCAAGGACATTCCGCTGCGGGTGAAGGCGGGCGCGGTGGGCCTGCCCGCCGAGGAATACCACGCCCAGGACGTGGTGATCTCCGGCTGGACCGGAATGACCGAGCTCGAAGTCGGCGCCGAGTGCGTCGACCGGCTCTACGCCGATTCGGTCATCGATCTGGACGAGGCCCGGGACCTGCCCTGCCACACCGGGATTCGGCTGCTCGGCGCCAAGGGCAGTGCGCTGGCGCGGGTGACCGCGGACAAGCGAGTGCAGCTGGTCCGCGGCGATCGGGAGGCCTTCGGCCTGCACGGCCGCTCCGCCGAACAGCGCATCGCCCTCGACCTGCTGCTGGACGAGAGTGTGGGCATCGTCTCGCTGGGCGGTAAGGCCGGCACCGGCAAATCGGCCCTGGCGCTCACAGCGGGCCTGGAAGCGGTGCTGGAACGGCGTTCTCAGCGCAAGGTGGTGGTCTTCCGGCCGCTGTACGCGGTCGGCGGTCAGGAGCTGGGCTATCTGCCCGGCAGTGAGAGCGAGAAGATGGGTCCGTGGGCCCAGGCGGTCTTCGACACCCTCGACGGCCTGGCGAGCCCGGAGGTGATGGAGGAGGTGCTGGCCCGCGGCATGCTGGAGGTCTTGCCGCTCACCCACATTCGCGGCCGGTCGCTGCACGATTCGTTCGTGATCGTGGACGAGGCGCAGTCGCTGGAACGCAATGTGCTGCTCACCGTGCTCAGCCGGTTGGGCAGCGGCTCGCGGGTGGTCCTCACCCACGACGTCGCTCAGCGCGACAACCTGCGGGTGGGCCGCCACGACGGTGTCGCGGCGGTGATCGAAAAGCTCAAGGGCCACCCGCTTTTCGCTCACGTCACGTTGACTCGCAGCGAGCGCTCGCCGATCGCCGCGCTGGTCACCGAGATGCTGGAGGAATACGGGCCCAACGCCTGACGGCGGCCGGCCGAGCGAAAACCCCGAGGCGGTAGCGGACCTGTTCCGCTACCGCCTCGGCGGCAAAAGGTGTGTCCCAGCAAACATTCGGAATATGGTTCAGATCACACGGTGGCGGGTATCTTTCCGCAAGAACCCTGCTCGACGTGATTGTCGGTGTGTCGGATAGGTTCGCCGGATCATTGCCGAGCGGTGGCCTGTGGGTCGGTGGTGTCGCATGCGGCACTGTCTGCCTTCACCTTCCGAGAGGATGAACATGCACCACTTCGCTCGACGTTCCGCCGCCGTTGTGATGGCCTTCGCCGGGACGGCGCTGCTGTTCACCGCCGCCTGCAGTAACGACAACAACGACAACAACAGCTCGGGGACCACCACGACCCATGCCGGTGCTGCCGAGACCACCGGCGCGATGGCTACCGGGACCATGGCTACGGGCACCATGACGCCGGGCGAGACGCCGCCGGGCGCTGCCGCGGCCACGGAAACCAAGATCGCGACCCAGAACGGCCAGGAGATCGCGGTCTCCGGCCACATCCTCACCAAGTACACCGACATGGGCGGTGTGCAGAGCCCGCTCGGCGAGCCCACCGGCGCCTCGGTCCAGGGGCCCAACGGTGGTTCCTGTCAGGAGTTCACCGGCGGTGCGATCTGCTGGAGCGAGCAGACCGACGCCCACGTGGTGTGGGGCGATATCCGCACGGCCTGGGAGAGCAACGGCGGCGTGAACGGCAAGCTCGGCTATCCGACCAGCGACGAGAAGGACAACCCGACCGGTAAGGAGAGCGACTTCACCGGCGGCACGATCACCTGGAACTCGGCCGATCGGCAGACCACGGTAACCGCCAAGTAGGCGACCCGCGCGGCGCGGCGGCGAGGCATCGTCACGGTCTCGCGGGCCGCGCCGCTGTGTATCGCACGACGTCCGCGCGTAATTCCCCCGTTCGGCCCGGGCAGCCGGTACCTTGTCGGGGTGCAAACTCAGTTGACCGATCGTGAGCTGCTGGAATCGCTCGCGCACGCGGTGGAAGACAATCTCCGGCGCCACACCGAACTGGCGCAGGTCTGGCAGCCGCACGAATACGTGCCCTTCAGTGACGGACGCAATTTCGGCTTCCTCGGTGGTGTCGACTGGGATCCGGAACAGGCCACCCTGGGCGAGGTTGCCACGGTTGCGCTCACCGTGAGCGTGCTGATCGCCGACAATTTGCCGTCGTACCATCGCGAACTCGGCAAGTACCTGCGCACCGGGCCGTGGTGGCGCTGGGTCGGCCGGTGGACGGCCGAGGAGAACCGCCACGAGATCCTCATCCGCAACTATCTGATGGTGACGCGGGCGCTGGATCCGGTCGAACTCGAGCGCGCGCGGATGGAGCATATGACCACCGGCTTCCGCCGGCCGCCGCTGCATCTGCTCGATGTGCTGGCGCTGTGCGCCTTCGAGGAGTCCGCCTCGGCCGTGCGGCATCGCAATATCGCCGCGCTGCAGGAGAATCCGATGGTGACGGCGATCGCGGACCGGATCGCGCTCGACGACGAATTGCAGTCGGAGTTCTTCGGCAATCTGGTCGCCGCGGCGCTGGACCTGGTGCCGGATCAGGCCATGCGGGCGATCGCCGATCGGATCGCCGAGTTCCGGGTTCCCGAACTCACCCTGCGCGACGGCCGCAACAGTACCGACGTCCTGGCCGAGGCCGGCATCTACGAACCGAAGCGCGCCGGCGAGCTGGTTTTCGCGCCTCTGCTGGAACGCTGGAACATCTTCTCGCGCACCGACTTCGGTACCACCGGTGAGGCGGCGCGGGCGGAGATCGCCCACCTGCGCGGCTGATGTCGCGACGGTCGTGGTGTGCCGGTGCGCGCACGACGACCTCGAGCACCGGCCGGTGCGGATCCTCGGTCCGCGCCGGGCGCCGCTCGGCTGCGCGTGCTCAGCGCCGACGGACCAGGTTCCAGATCCCCGCCGCGGTGCCGCGCAGGAAGTTCTCCCAGCTGAAGTGGTCGTGCCACAGGGTGATGCGGCCGTCGACGAGTTCGAACGTGCCGCATACCCAGAACCCGATTTCCAACGGGCCCATGCGCAGGTAGTCGGTGCGCTCGGTCAGCACCGTCTCGCCCTCGACCGCGGGCGCGCCGTCGGTTTCCGCGGCGATGTGGTGCATATCGGCGCGGAAACCGAACGCATCGCGACTGAGCCCGCGCAGCACCGCGCCGACCCGGTGAATGCCCCGGATATCGGGCAGCGACGTGTTCTTCCAGACGATGTCGGGATCCAGCAGATCCAGCGCCTCGTTCACCGCGCTCATTTCCATCGCGGCGAAGAACTCGCGCACCGTGGTCACGGCGTTCTGTTGTAGCTCCGGTAATTCGGCCATAGTCCGACTGTAGGCGTGCGAGGGCGCGGACGGGGGATGATCGGGCTCGTTTCGGCTCGTCGTCGGGTGTTCGGCGCGGTTCAGCCGCGGCGCCGGGCGATCAGCGCGGCCACTCCGTCGAGGATGCGCTCGATGCCGTAGCTCAGGGCCGCGTTGCGATCGTCGGCGGGGGTGTCGGCGAAGGCGGCCACGACCTCGGGATAGCGGTCGGCATGAGCGGCCAGCACCTCGCCGACCTGCCGGGTCATCTCGCTTTCGGCCTGTTCGGGGCCGGTCGCGGCGGTCTGCTGCACCAGGCTGCGGACGTGGCCGTTGAGCAGCACCACCGTGTCGAGGCGTTCGGAGCCCCGTAGACCCGTGCCGGCCAGCGGGGCCAGTGCGGCCTCCATCCAGCCCAGTTCGTTCGGGCCGAGCGGCCGCGCGCCGGCGGTGAGTTCGATGGTCCACGGATGCGCCCGATAGCGCTCGTACATCGTGTAGGACCACTGCCGCAGCGCCTCGCGCCAGGGTTCGGGGTCGGATTCGGCGGCCTCGACCTGCGGCGGCTGTCCCATGCCATAGTCGAGCATCAACGCGGTGAGCTCGGCTTTTCCCGGCACGTAGCGATACAGCGCCATTTTGGCGCAGCCCAGCCGCTCGGCGAGCCGCTGCATCGATACCGCGGCCATCCCGTCGGCATCGGCCAGCGCGATGGCCTCGGTCACGATGCGCTCCAACGACAGCGACGGCTTGGGGCCACGCCGGGGGCGCTGCGAAGTACCCCACAGCAGTTCGTGGGCAGTCGGTCCGGTCATGACGCCATCCTCTCCGAATCCGGGCTTGACGGGAAACTGCGTCCAACATACGCTAATTAGCGTCCTGCAGACACAGTTACTGACCGAGGGGTCCTCATGCGGAATACGACAGTTCTCATCTCCGGTGCGAGCATCGCCGGCCCGGCGCTGGCCTACTGGCTGCAGCGCTACGGCTTCGCCGTCACCGTCGTCGAGCGGGCGCCCGAATTGCGGCCCGGTGGTCAGGCCGTCGACTTCAAGGGCGCGACCCACCGCACGGTGCTCGAGCGGATGGGCGTCTGGGAGGAGATCCACTGCCGGCAGACCGGCAAGACCGATATGGTCCTCACCGACGCGGAGGGCCGCGAATTGGCCGTCATGTCAGGCGATTTCACCGGTGGCGATGTCGAGATCCTGCGCGGGGACCTGGCCGAGATCTTCTACGAGCGCACCGCGGACCGCTGCGAATACCTGTTCGGCGATTCCGTCGCCGCGCTGCGCGAGACCGCTACCGGTGTCGAGGTGGAATTCGAGAACGCGTCCGCCCGCACCTTCGACCTGGTGGTCGGATGCGACGGTATCCACTCCCGGGTGCGCGCGCTGGCCTTCGGTCCCGAGGCCGACTATGTCAAGCACCTGGGCTACTACTACTGCACCGCCGGTGCGGCCGGCTGGGGCCACGATCCGAACGGGCCGCGGCAGCGCAACCGCTCGCTCGCCTACAGCGAACCCGGACGGCTCGCGGTCCGCGGCGGCAACAAGGCCGCGCACATGTACATGTTCGCCGCCGATCGGCTCAGCTACGACCGGCGCGACGAAGCGGCGCAGCGGCGGGTGCTGGCCGAGGCCTTCGCCGGAGCCGGGGGACCGGTCCCGGCGATGATGGCCGAACTGTCCGGACTCGACTCCTTCTACCTGGACTCGATCGGGCAGGTCCGGATGAAGGGCCGCTACACCACGGGCCGGATCGCGCTGGTCGGCGACTCCGCGTACGGAAATACGCTGGGCGGCTTCGGAACCGGGCTCGCGGTGGTCGGCGCCTATGTGCTGGCCGGTGAGCTGGCGTTGGCCGGCGGCGACCACACCGCGGCCTTCGCGCGGTACGACGAACTGATGAAGCGCTACGCCAAGATCGCGGGCAACAGCAACGCCGGCCGCTTCCTCGCGCCGCGCACCGCCCGCGGGATCCGGATGCGCAACTGGTTCCTCGGCTCGCGCATGTTCGACCTGATGCTGAAGTACACCGACAATGCCGCCAACGACATCGAATTGCGCGACTATCCGGCGCTGGTGGCGGCCTGAAACGCACTTCCGGATCCGACCTCCCGGCGCGTCCCGGCGGTCGGATCCGGAGACCGTGTGATCAGTCCTGTTCCTCGACCTTCGCCATCGACAGCACGTCCAGCCGGCGATCGAGCTCCTCCTCCGACAGCTTCTCGCCGATCAATCCGCGATCGACGACCGTCTCGCGAATCGTCTTGTTCTCGCGCAGTGCCTGTTTGGCGACGGCGGCCGCTTCCTCGTAGCCGATGGCCGAGTTCAGCGGTGTGACGATGGACGGCGAGGACTCCGCGAGCCGGCGCAGCCGTTCGGTATCGGCGGTCAGGCCGGCCACGCACTTGTCGGCGAAGAGGCGAGACACATTGGCCAGCAACCGAATCGACTCCAGCACGTTGCGGGCCATCATCGGAATGTAGACGTTCAGTTCGAAAGCGCCGTTGCCGCCGCCCCACGCCACCGCGGCATCGTTGCCGATCACCTGGGCGGCGACCTGCGTAACAGCTTCCGGCAGCACCGGATTCACCTTGCCGGGCATGATCGAGGAGCCCGGCTGCAGATCCGGCAGCTGGATCTCCGCGAGCCCGGTGAGCGGTCCGGACCCCATCCAGCGGATATCGTTGGCGATCTTGGTGAGACTGATGGCGATGGTGCGCAGCGAACCGGAGATCTCGACCAGACCGTCCCGGGCGGCCTGGGCCTCGAAGTGGTTGCGGGCCTCGGACAGTTCGTCCAGCCCGGTCGTCTTGCGCAGTTCCGCAACGACTTTCGCGCCGAAGCCGGCGGGCGCGTTGAGTCCGGTGCCGACGGCGGTGCCGCCGATGGGCAATTCACCGAGCCGCGGCAGCGCGGCGACCAGGCGTTCGGTACCGGCCTCGACCTGGCGGGTGTAGCCGCTGAACTCCTGGCCGAGCGTCACCGGAACGGCGTCCATCAGGTGGGTACGGCCGGATTTCACCACGGTTCGCCATTCGGTGGCCTTGTCCAGCAGTCGCAGCCGCAGATGATCCAGCGCCGGAAGCAGTTCCTTCACCACGGCCTCGGTGGCGGCCAGATGCGTCGCGGTAGGGAAGGTGTCGTTGGACGACTGGGACATGTTCACGTCGTCGTTGGGGTGCACGGTGATGCCGCGGGCGGCGGCCAGGCTCGCGATCACCTCGTTGGCGTTCATGTTCGAGCTGGTGCCGGAGCCGGTCTGGAAGACGTCGATCGGGAACTGGTCGTCGTGGCGGCCCTCGGCGATCTCGTTCGCGGCGGCGATGATCGCCTCGGCCTTCACACCGTCGAGCAGCCCCAGATCCCGGTTCACCGTCGCACACGCGGCCTTCAGCAGGCCGAGGGCGCGGATCTGAGCGCGTTCGAGGCCGCGGCCGCTGATCGGGAAGTTCTCCACCGCCCGCTGCGTCTGCGCCCGCCACAGCGCGTTCACCGGAACGCGGACCTCGCCCATGGTGTCGTGTTCGATGCGGTACTGCGTCTGGTCGTCGGTCATAACTCGACACTAAGCCGGTTGGCGGAGCGAATGGGCTGCCACGCCTGAGGCTTTTCGCACAGGAACCGGCGGAATACCGGCGGTTCGTTCGGATCGCGGCGCGACCGGGCCGCCGGCAGGCGATGCCCGCCGCCGGCCGGCCGCACTGCTGTCGTCACACGAAGGTATAGGCGAGACCGTTGCTGGTCCCGCCCGAGCCGGTAACGGTGACCTGCACCGTGCCCGCCGCATGCGCGGGGGCGACGGCGGTGATCTGGGTGCTGGAGTTCACCGTGAACGTCGTGGCGGTCGTGCCGAACCGGACGGTCAGCGGGCCGGTGAAGTCGGTGCCGGTGATCGTCACATTGTTGCCGCCCGTCGCCGGCCCGGAGGCCGGGGAAATGGAGGTGATGCTCGGTACGACGACGTACACGTAGGTCACCGAATTGCTGGTGCCGCCGGGCCCGGTGACCGTCACCGACACGATCCCGGTGCCGGCGGGTGCGACGGCGGTGATCTGGGTGTCGGAATCGACGGTGAACGAGGTGGCCGGAGTAGTACCGAAATTCACCGCGGTGACTCCCGTCAGGCCCGACCCGGTGAGCGTGACCGTCGTCCCGCCCGTGGTCGGCCCCTGGTTGGGGCTGATGCCGCTCAGCGCCGGAACCGCGAGGTAGGTGTACGTCACGCCATTGCTGGTACCGGCCGAGGTGGTGACGGTGACCTGCACGGCGCCGACCGAGCCGGCGGGGGCGATCGCCGTGATCTGGGTGGGTGAATCCAGAGTGAAAGTCGTTGCGGTCGTACCGAATCGGACGGTGGTCGGCCCGGTGAATCCGGTACCGGTGATCGTGACGCTCGTTCCTCCCGTGGTCGGACCCGAGGTCGGGGAGAGTGAGGTGATGGTCGGCATGGCGCTGCCTCCTTACTGCCGGTTGAGATCTCCGGCGCAACCTGGCCGGCTGCCCGAGTTGCGCCGGCGTCCTGCACCTTCCATTAACGTCCCGGAAACACGCCGTCGGACGGTCTGCCGGGTTCGTTTTCGTCCGTTATCGGAGCCGCCGCGGCGCGGAGTGCAGTCGATCGGTCGCGACCATCGCGTATCGGGTCGAAACGGACGAAACCGGATCGGAGATGCGTTGCCCTGCAACGCGGTAGCGCGCTTAATGGAAGTGCGGGTCACCACCGGGTGGGGCGGAACTTCCCGCGCCTTGCCATAGCTGTACCCGGGTAGGCCCGGTTGTTCGAGTCGCCGCCGCGGGGGCCGGTGGTCGCTGAGTGAGGGGGTTTGCTTGGCTACCGTTCTGAAGACGCTGCTGGCGCAGCGCCACCTCGAGAGCCACTCGGATTTTCTGGCCGCGTACGACGCCTGTGCCGCACGACTCGACCCGCCCGTCCCGCCCGGGTACGGGCCGGCGAAAACCCAGTTCTATCAGTGGCTCTCGGGCAAGATGGTCGGACTTCCCCGGGGCTACCACTGCCGGGTGCTGGCCGAGATGTTCCCCGGCTGGACGGTTCAGAACCTGTTTCGGACGGCAGCCGGGGCCGCGCCGACCGGCGGGGGAGTGCTCGAAACCGGTCTTCCCGCCACCGATATCGAACTCGAGTCGTTCCTCGGAAGCGAAATGCTCACCACCGGAATCGCTCTCGTCTACCCCTCCCTGGAGCTGCCCCTGCGATCCGTGCCGGCGCACCGGGCGGTCGATACTGCCGACCTGTGCGCAGTCGAGGGACGACTCCGCGCGTTCGCGGCCGATCATCGCTTGAATGTGCTGGCGGCATTGCCGGAGCGGGAGGTTCGCGGACTGCTGTATGTGTTGTCCATGCTTCAGCGCCGGACCGGCCTCTCGGCCGATGTCCGGAGCGACCGGGAGGTTGTCGCGCACGACGACCGGCCCTACATCGCCTTCGGGCTGACCGGAAACGCTTGCACACGGAGGTATCTCGACACCGCCGACCGGCGGCTGTTCACCCTCGACGACAGCGCCGCCGGATCGGAGCAACTGGCGTTGACCGACGGAAGCCGATTCGGTCCGAGCGGAGGACACAGCATCGGCATCATCGCGCGAGTGCGGACGAGCCCGGCGCTGCACCCCACCCGATACCGGATTTTCTGCGCCGGCTTGGGACCGAGAGGTACCACCGGGGCGAGCTGGTACCTCGCCAGCTCGTGGAGTCTCTTGCAGCGCCGAGTCAGTGACCACGAGTTCGTCGCCGTCATCGACGTCGGGGACGACGGCGACGAGACTGCCCGCCTCGAGTATCTGCTGATCGAATCGGCGCAGTGAGGCGCGAGTCCGGCACTGCGCTCCCACCCCCGAGCGCCGTCGAGGCAGATCCCTGTCGACGGGTTTCGGCCGCCTCGATTTTGCAGCGACGGAGGGAGGGAGCGCAGCGACTGACCGGAGGAGTGAAAAATCGAGGCCAAGAGGCCGAAACCCCGCCGGAGCGAAGCGGAGGCAGATATTACGGCAGCGGCGGGATCGCGGTCTCGTCGCCGACGAAGTCGACCGAGGCGTACTCGTGCAGCTTGGTCAGGCGGTGGTAGGCGTCGATGATGCGCACGGTGCCGGACTTGGAGCGCATCACGATCGACTGGGTCGAGGCGCCGCCGCTGTAGTACCGCACACCGCGCAGCAGGTCGCCGTCGGTGACGCCGGTGGCGGAGAAGAAGACGTTCTCACCCGAGACCAGGTCCTCGGTGGTCAGGATGCGGTCGAGGTCGTGACCGGCATCGAGCGCCTTCTGCTTCTCGGCGTCGTCGGTGGGGGCCAGCTTGCCCTGCAGCGCGCCGCCCATACAGCGCAGCGCGGCCGCGGCGATGATGCCCTCGGGGGTGCCGCCGATGCCGACCAGCATGTCGGTGCCCGAATCGGGACGGGCGCAGGCGATGGCGCCGGCCACGTCGCCGTCGGAGATCAGGCGGATGCGCGCGCCCGCGTCACGGACCTCCTGGATGTGGCGAGCGTGGCGGGGCCGATCCAGCACACAGACGGTGAGGTCGGAAACCAGCGAATTCTTGGCCTTCGCCACCCGGCGCAGATTCTCCGCGATCGGAACGGAGAGATCGATGACGTCGGCCGCCTCCGGGCCGACCGCGATCTTGTCCATGTAGAACACCGCCGAGGGGTCGAACATGGCGCCGCGTTCGGCCACGGCCAGCACCGAGATGGCGCCCGGCGAACCCTTGGACATCAGCGTGGTGCCGTCGATCGGGTCGACCGCGAAGTCGACCTCCGGACCGGTCCCGTCGCCCACGGCCTCGCCGTTGTAGAGCATCGGGGCCTCGTCCTTCTCGCCCTCGCCGATCACGACGGTGCCGCGCATGGAGACGGTGGCCACCAGTTGCCGCATCGCGTCGACGGCCGCCCCGTCGCCGCCCTCCTTGTCACCGCGGCCGACCCAGCGGCCCGCGGCCATCGCACCGGCCTCGGTCACCCGGACCAACTCCAGTGCGAGGTTGCGGTCCGGGGCCTCGCGGCGGCGACTGGTTGCGGGTGTGGGTGCCGTCATGACGGTGCCTCCTCGAGTTGTGTTTTGCTGCGTGAATTGTCGCAGAACGGTCGGATCGGCCATTCAGGTACTGCTGTTCCACTTCGAGGGAGGAGCGTCCGCGCCGGTGAAGGCGGCTGTGATGTCGGCCTCGTGGCCGGAGGGCGAGGCTCGGCGGCTTCGGCCGCGTGTGGATACTTGGGACGTGTCGCAGAAACCACGCATCCTCAACGACTACCGGGATCTGATCTGGTCGCTGATCCCGCTGGTACTGATCTGCGTGGTGCTGGCCGCGGTGGCCAGTCAGTGCAGCTTCTCCGCGCACGGGCCCACGCCCGGTCAGGTGCCGAATTTCGATGTCCAGTCGGCATTGCACGACGACGCGAAGGCGCTGCCCTTCCCGATCCGCGACCCCGCGGTTCCGGCGGACTGGAAGGCCAATTCCGGTAGTCGCGACACTGTGACCGGCACCGGTGGCGGTACCGTCAGCACCGTCGGTTTCATCACCTCCAACGGCACCTACCTGCAGCTGAGCCAGAGCAATGCGAGCGAGAGCGCGCTGGCCGCCCACATCGTCGACACCCGCAGTCCGTCCGGGTCCCGGATGGTGGGCAACCAGAAGTGGACCGTCTACCACGTGCAGGGCAGTGAGCCGGCCTGGATCTCCGACTTCGGGCAGAGCCGCGTGCTGCTCGAGGGCGCCGCGAACGAGGCGGCCTATCTGACGCTCGCGCAGGCCGTCGACGCCGCCGCCCCGCTGCAGCCCTGAGAATCGCCGCCCCGTGGCTCAGCGGTGGCTCACGACGTTGACGACCGTGCCGTCCGGATCGCGGACGAAGAATCGCCGCACACCCCACGGCTCGTCGCGCAGCGCGTAGACCACCTCGGCTCCGGCGGCGACCATCGTCTCGTGCGCGGCGTCCACATCGGCGACCTCGACGCTGATATCCGGTTGCGGCTCATCGGCATTCGCGCCGATCAGCAGGATCTGTGCGGTCGGATTGCTCGGTGAGGCCAGCCCGACCGCCCAGCCGAGATCCATCACCTCGTCCAGGCCCAGCGCCCGGTAGAAGGCGCGCGCCCGCGCCATATCGGCGACCCGCAGATCCGGGACGACACGACGGATGTCCATGCTCAATCCTGCGCTGCGCCGCGCCGCGACAGCGCGTCCTCTACCCGGCGGCGGGCTCCGGCGAGATGTTCCTCGCAGCGGTTGGCCAGCGCCTCACCGCGTTCCCACAGGGCCAGCGAATCGTCGAGGTCCATTCCGCCCTGTTCGAGCATCTTCACGACGTTGACCAACTCGTCGCGCGCGCGTTCGTAGCCGAAGGTCGCGATTTCGGCGTCTTCGCTCTCGGTCATGACGACTCCTCCTGTTCGGATGGCGGTGCCGGCCGGTCCGTAACCCGCTGAGCCGGCAGGGGATTCGCGAGTGCCTGACTGCCCAGGGCCGCGGCGCTGATCGCGCCGTCGGCGACCCGGATACGCAACTGCGTGCCCGGTGGGGAGTCGGCGACGGTGCGCACGACATGGCGTTCGCTACCGGTAACCCGTTGTACGACAGCGTATCCGCGCGCCAGGGTGGCGGCCGGGCCCACCGCGGTGAGCTTGTCGCGCAGATGCCGCGCGGTGGTGGCCTGGCTGGTGAGGCAGTGCTCGACCGCGCGGTGGGCCGCGGTCCGCAGCCGCTCGATCTCGTCGTGGCGCTGCTCCAGGATCCGCAGCGGATCGGCCAGCACCGGGCGCGACCGCAGCTGCTGCAACGCGCGCGCCTCGCGATCGACCCAGCCGCGCAGGGCGGCGGCCGAGCGGGCGCGCAGTTCCCGGACACCGGCGAGTTCGGCCGCGGCGTCGGGGACCAGCGTTTTGGCCGCATCGGTCGGGGTGGCCGCGCGCAGATCGGCGACGTAGTCCGAGAGCGGATTGTCCGGCTCGTGCCCGATCGCGCTGACGATCGGGGTGGTCGCGGAAACGATGGCGCGGCACAGGGTTTCGTCGGAGAACGGCAGCAGATCCTCGACACTGCCGCCGCCGCGCGCCAAGACGATCACCTCGACCTCCGGGTGATCGTCGAGCTCGGCCAGCGCGTCGAGTATCTGCGGCACCGCGGTGGGGCCCTGTACGGCGGTGTTGCGGATCTCGAAACGCACCGCGGGCCAGCGCTGCTGGGCCACGGTCACCACGTCATGCTCGGCGGCACTGGCGCGGCCGGTGATCAGGCCGATCACCTTGGGCAGGAACGGCATCGGCCGCTTCAGCCGCGGATCGAACAAACCCTCGGCCGCCAGCAGCGCCTTCAGCCGTTCGATGCGGGCCAGCAGTTCGCCGATACCGACGGGTCGAATCTCGGTGACGCGCAACGAGATCGTGCCCCGGCCGGTGAAGTACGACAGCTTGCCGTAGACCACCACCCGGCTGCCCTCCTGCAGCGGGACGGCCGAGGCGCGCAGCAGTTGCGGATCGCAGGTGATCGACAGCGACATGTCGGCGGCGGTATCGCGCAGCACCAGGAACGCGGTGCGGGTGCCGGGCCGCAGATTGATCTGGGTGATCTGTCCCTCCACCCAGACGCTGCCGAGCCGGTCGATCCACTGCGCGACCTTCATCGCGATGGTGCGCACCGGCCACGGGTGTTCGGCCGAGTTGGCGGGGCGGGCAGCAGAACGCGCCGGTTCCCCGGAGGCTCGGGCCCCGGCGGCCGGCGCGTCGGCGTGTGAGTCGGTCACTTGGCCTGCACGGTGGCGATCCGGTTCGTCAGCATGGTCACGAACGGCGCCCGGTCGAGGGTCTGCTGCTCGTAGGCCAGCAGGTCGGCCAACTCCTCGACGCTGAGCATGCGCAGCCGGGCCCGCAGCTGAGCCAGCGTCATGTTCGCGTAGTCGTACCGCCCGGCGACCTCGGGTTCGATCACGCCGCGCGATTGCGCCGGTGCGGACGCCGCGGTGCCGGCGGTGCCCGTTCCGGTGGTGTCCGTGTCCTCGCCGGTCGCCTCGGTGGCCTCCGCGCCGGCCGCCTCGGCGGCGGTGCTCTCCGCCGCGTCCGTTTCCGCGGTGGCCGCTTCGGTAGTGTCCGATTCCGCAGTGTGAGATGCGGCATAGCCGTTGGTCGGCGAGGGGGTGATCGAGGCCGTCGGTTCCGGGACGCCTTCGGCCGGGTCGGATTCGGCGAACAGATCGAAGCGGCTGAGCCGTGCGGCGAAATCGCTGTCGCTCCGCGCCGCGAAATCGCCGCTGCCGAACGGTTGCTCGTCGTCGAGATCCTCGTCGAACGTGGCCCATTCCGGCTGCTCCACCGGGCGATTGGCCAATCTGTCGAAGACCTCGTCACCCTTGAGGGCGAGGCTGGTCACGAACTGCTGCAGATGCATCGAGGTCTGCAGCAACTGGCTGATCGCCGTGATCGGCAGATGGATTGCCACAGTGGGTAACCGGCGAGTTTCCTCGAGGGCGTAGACGGCGGCCCCAGCGGCGACCCGGGCCAGGTAGGGAGGTCGGAACATGTCCCTAGCCTGCCCGAAACGGCCGGTGATGCAAAGAACAGAGTTCACGTGTTCCATTCTCGCGCGTCCCGTCGCACCGCCGCACCCGCTGTGCGCGGTCGGGACTTTCCCCGTCGGCCGGCGCACGTAAGCTGTGGGCATGTCCTCGGCTATCCCCCTGAATGTCGGAATCGCCCGGTCGGCCGATGCGGCCGGCACCGGCGCGGGCAAGCGGGTGCTGCTCGCCGAACCACGCGGCTACTGCGCGGGTGTGGACCGGGCGGTGGAAACCGTGGAGCGCACCCTCGAGAAGCACGGTGCGCCGATCTACGTGCGCAAGGAGATCGTGCACAACCGCCACGTGGTGGAGACCCTGCGCGAGCGCGGCGTGGTCTTCGTCGACGAGACGGACGAGGTGCCCGAGGGTGCGGTGGTGGTCTTCTCCGCGCACGGCGTGTCGCCGGCGGTGCACGAGTCCGCGGCGGCTCGCAACCTGCACACCATCGACGCGACCTGCCCGCTGGTGACGAAGGTGCACCAGGAGGCCAAGCGCTTCGCCCGCGACGACTTCGACATCCTGCTCATCGGCCACGAGGGCCACGAGGAGGTCGAGGGCACCGCCGGTGAGGCGCCCGACCACGTGCAACTGGTCGACGGCCCCGACGCGGTCGACGGCGTCGAGGTGCGCGACGAGAACAAGGTGATCTGGCTGTCGCAGACCACGCTCTCGGTGGACGAGACCATGGAGACGGTGCAGCGGCTGCGCAAGCGCTTCCCGAATCTGCAGGACCCGCCCAGCGACGACATCTGCTACGCCACCCAGAACCGCCAGGTCGCGGTGAAGGCGATGGCGCCGGAATGCGATCTGGTGATCGTCGTCGGCTCCCGCAACTCCTCCAACTCCAAGCGGCTGGTCGAGGTCGCCCTGAACGCGGGCGCCCGCGCGTCCTACCTGGTCGATTTCGCCCGCGAGGTCGACCCGGCCTGGTTCGAGGGCGTGCGGACCGTCGGCGTCACCTCCGGTGCCTCGGTGCCCGAGATCCTGGTGCGTGGCGTACTCGATCTGCTCGCCGAACACGGTTACGGCGAGGTCCAGCCCGTCACCACCGCGAACGAAACCCTGGTCTTCGCCCTCCCGCGCGAACTGCGCACCACCGGCCGCCGCTGAGCGAGCGCGGGTCCTACGAGACCCTCGCAACGCCAGGGCCCGTGCCATTGTCCGGCGACGCTCGCGGGGCGGTCGCGATGGCGATTCGCTCGCGGGACGGTCGGCGGCGTCCGACGATAGGGCCGCCGTTCACGTCCGGGACGTGTCGCTCAGCTGCGCGGGAGCTCGTCGACGCCGATGCTTCCCGACCTCGAACCACGTTGGGAGCGTGCTGTTTTGCGGCACGTAACGGCGCGCGCCATCGAGACGATGAGTGGGCGTGGGGAATTCGGGGATGACCACTGCGGGCGCAGCCGTAACCGGTTCGGCGCCCGCGACGTTCGGCTCAGCGGTCGCGGTAGCGCACGTTCGGCCGAGGATGCGGGGGCACATCACTCGGCGGCTGCGGCCGGCCGCGACGAGGCTGCGGTTCGGCGACTCGCGTGCGTTCGGCGGTCCGGGTGCGCTCACCCGTGCGGGGATAGGCCGCGGCGGCGGAGACGCGCGGCGGGCGTTCGGCCACCTTGCCGCCCGTGCGGCGCGCCGCACGGGCGGGTTCCGGCTCCGCGCTCCGCTTGGCCGCCCCGGACCCGCGAGCGGCCGAATCGCCACGCTTGGGAGTCTTGGCGGCCTTGGTGGCCTCCGCACCGCGCTTCTGACCCCGGGAACTGCGCCGCAGGGTGTCCTCGGCGCCGGCTTCGCTCCGCGTGCGACGAGCCCGGCCGGCGGCCGAGCGCGGATTCCAGCTGTCGCTGCCGCGCGTGCGTTCCCGGCCGGGGCGCGCGGTGGTGTCGGCATTGCGGTACAGCCACACCCGCAGGGCGCCCACGCCCAGCACCAGGACCGTCGCCAGTGCCATGGTCGGGAATCTGTTCACCAGCGGAATCGCCAGATTCAGCAGAATGTCCTTCACCGAGGTCGAGCTGTGCCCGGTGAGCTGCTGATAGGCCAGCGGGACGGCGATGAACAGCAGTAGCGGCGGAGTCACCATGGTGGTGAACAGGCCGCGATAGCGCACCACGCACGCCGCGATCACACATCCGATGATGTAGAACGCGGCGAACACATGGGTCAGCTCCTTGCCGCTGTTTCCGGAGTCGATAAAGAATCCGATGAAAGTGCACGCCACCGCGATCAATACCGCGGCGCCGGCGGGGATGCCGGGCACCGACGGGACGATCGAGAGGTGCGAGGCGGGTACATCGGATCGCTCGCGTTGGGTAGCTGCCACGTAAAGCACACTATCTGCCGCGGCCGGAACGTGTGTCGAGGCCGGGCTGCTGCCGGAGTTACTCGTTGGTGTCCGAGAAGCCTACCGCGCGTGGCCACGACTGGACGGGAGCAATTGCCGGTACGGCGCGATCGCCGATATCGAGTTCGTGCAGCCGGCGCGCGGTGACCATCACGCGGGATTCGATCGAGGCCACTGTGTGGTTGAAAGCGTCGACGGCCTTACCGAGTTGGGTGCCGAGCTTGTCGAGATGGTTGCCCGTGGTGGACAGCCGATTGTACAGCTCCCGACCCAATTGCTGAACGGTTGCCATATCTCGGGAAAGTGCTTCCTGTCGCCAGCCGAACGCGACGGTGCGCAGTAATGCGATCAGGGTCGTCGGTGTAGCGAGGATCACGTTGCGGCCGAAGGCGTACTCGAGAAGACCGGCATCGGCGGTCAGCGCGGCGTCGAGGAACGGATCGCCGGGGATGAACAGGACCACGAATTCCGGGCTGGGATCGAAGGCCTCCCAATAGGCCTTGCCGGCCAGCTGGTCGACATGCGCCCGCAGGTGTTTGGCGTGCCGGGCCAGATGCTCGGTGCGCCGGCGCGGATCCGTCTCGCCGGTGGCGTCCAGATAGGCCGTCAGCGGCACCTTGGCGTCGACCACCAGTTGGCGGTCACCGGCCAGCCGGACCACCAGGTCGGGGCGGATCAGGCCGTCGCGGCCGCTCGCGGTGACCTGCGTGTCGAAGTCGCAGTGTTTGGCCATGCCCGCCAGTTCGACGACCCGCTCGAGTTGTATTTCCCCCCAGCGCCCGCGCACCTGCGGCGCCCGCAGCGCCGACACCAGCTCACCGGTCTGCGTGGACAACTGCTGGGAGATCCGCTGCATCCCCGCGACCTGTTCGCGCAGCCCGGAGTAGGCGTTGATGCGATTGTGCTCGACCTGCTGGATGTGCTGGTTCAAACTGCCCAGCGCCTCGCGTAGCGGCTCGACCAGCGTGCCGATGGCCTGCGAATTGTGCCGTGCCGCATCGGCGCTCGCGGCGCCGAGCGAGTGCCGCAGCAGCTGTTCGTTCTCCCGCAGCGCCGCGAGTTGAGCTTCGGCCGCGGCCGCCCGCTGCCCCGCCCGGGCGGCGTGCCCCAGCCACCCGAGGCCGGCCCCCGCGCAGAACACCAACAACAACGCGAACAGCATCGATGCGGTCATGAGCCCGATAGTGCCCTATCCCACCGACAAGTTCGCGAATCCCGGCAATTCCCCAGCACCACTCGTCGACACGCCGGAGCGATTCAACCTTGTCGGTGAGATGGCTTAGCCTCTTGCCACATGCGGATGCTGCATACCTCGGACTGGCACATCGGGCGCACCTTTCACGGTGTCGACCTGCTGGCCGATCAGGCGCGTGCGCTGGAGGCGGTGGCGGAGCTGGTGACCGCGCAGCAGGTCGACGTGGTCGTGGTGCCGGGCGACGTCTACGACCGGTCGATTCCGAGCGCGGACGCGATAGCGGTGTGCAACAAGGGCTTCGAGGCCATTCGCGCCGCGGGGGCGACGATCGTCGCGACCTCGGGCAATCACGATTCGCCGACGCGACTGGGCGCCCTGGGCAGCTTCGCCGCGGCGGGCGGACTGCATCTGCGCACGTCGGTGGCGGAGGTGGACCGGCCGGTGATGCTCGCCGACGAGCACGGACCGATCGCCTGCTACGGCATCCCGTATCTGGAACCCGAAATCACCCGCGCGGAACTGGATGTGCCGCAGGCGCGTTCGCACGCCGAGATCCTGGATGCCGCGCTGGCCCGTATCCGTGCGGACCGGCAACGCCGCGGCGATCCGCGAACCGTGGTGCTGGCACACGCCTTCGTGGTCGGTGCCGAGGCGACCGGTTCGGAACGTTCGATCGCCGTGGGCGGTGTGGAGACGGTGCCGCTCAGCGCGTTCGAGGGTATGGACTACGTGGCGCTGGGCCATCTGCATTCGCCGCAGACGTTGTCGGAGTCGGTCCGGTATTCCGGCTCGCCGCTGCCGTATTCGTTCGCGGAGCGTTCGCATCGCAAGGCGGTGTGGATCGTCGATCTGGACGCCGACGGGCTGGCATCGGTGCAGCGCCACGAACTTCCGGTGGTACGGGGCCTGCGCCAGCTGACCGGTGTGCTGGACGAGCTGCTGTCCGCGGCCGAATATGCCGATGCCGAGCACGATTACGTCTCGGCGGTGCTCACCGATCACGCGCGCCCGGTCGACGCGCTGCGCCGGCTGCGCGGACGCTTCCCGCACGCGGTGCATGTGGAATGGACCCGCCCGGAGGCGAATTCGCAATTGCGTTACCGCGAGCGGGTGCACGGCCGCCGCGACAGCGAGATCGCGCACAGCTTCCTCAGCGATGTGCGCGGTGAACCGACAGCGGGGGAGATGGCGCTGATCGAGCAGGCACTGTCGGCGGCTCGGCGCGAACCAGTCTCCGAAGTGGTGGCGGCCTCGGCGGAGTTGTCGGCATGACGGGCGCCCGGGCGGGTGGCGTATGAGGCTGCATCGGCTGGAGCTCACGGCTTTCGGACCGTTCGCCGAGACGGCGCGGGTCGACTTCGACGAGCTCGGCGCCGACGGGCTGTTCCTGCTGCACGGTCATACCGGCGCCGGGAAGACGACGGTGCTCGACGCGATCGCCTTCGCCCTCTACGGCCGAGTGCCGGGGGCCCGCGGCGAGAGTAAACGCCTGCATTCCGACCACGCCGATCCGCAGACCGCGCCCCGGGTGGTGCTGGAGGCGACGCTCGGCGGCCGCCGGTTGCGCTTGACCAGGTCGCCGGAGTTCGAGCGGCCGAAGAAGCGCGGCACCGGTATGCGGACCGAACAGGCCGCGGCGACACTGGAGTGGCTCGACGGGCGCGGGCAACATCTGTCCCGCATCCCCGATATCGGCGACGAGGTGAGCCGGCTGCTGGGGATGAGCGCCGATCAGTTCTTCCAGGTCGTGCTGCTTCCGCAAGGCGATTTCGCGCGGTTCCTGCGCTCGGACAACGAAGATCGCGAGAAGCTGCTCGAGCGGCTGTTCGACACCGAACGCTTCGGCACGGTCGAGCAATGGCTGGCGCAGCGGCGACGCGAGAGCGCCGCGCAACTGGACAATCACCGCCAGAGCGTCGACCGCCTGATCGCTCAGGTCGCGATCACCGCCGGCCTGGGCGCCACCGAAGCCGTCGGGCCGCTCGAGGCCGTGGAATGGTCACAGCAGCTCCTCGCGCAGGCTCGCGCCGAGGCCGAGCGCTCCGCGACGGATTTGGCTCGCTGCCAAGAGGATTCGGCCCAGCGGCACACCGCTGCCGAGGAACACCGCCGGGTCCAGGAGCGTCGCGAACGCGCCGCGATCGCCCGCCGCCAACTCGACGACTACGCCGCCGGCGCGCCCGACCGCGATCGCGTCCAGGCCGATCTGGACCGCGCCCGCCGCGTCGAGCCGGTGGCGGCCGCACTCGCCGACGCCCGCACGGCCGCGGTCATCCTGCGCCGCCGCACCGACGAAGCCCGCGACCTGGCCGAACGCCTGGCCGTCCGCCTGCTCGAACCCGAATCCGCCGAGCTTCCGGGAACGACATGGGCCGCAACCGAGCTCGCTGCCGCCGAATTGGCGGATACCGATATGGCCGAGGAGCTCTCCGCCATTCCGGCCATTCCGGACATCAGTCGCGCCGCCGCCGACGACGGTGTGGTGGCCACGGCACCCCCGCCGGAGGAGCCTGGTGCGGTGGACGAACCGATCGAATGGGAGTTGTTCTCCATCGACCTCGCCCGGCCCGCAGCGGCGCCGGAGTCGCGCGGTAACCGGACTCGCTCCGATGCGGGTGCGCAGAACCAGCCGGGCCGGTCGGGCGGGCAGAAGGTTGCCGGCGCGCTCGACGACTCGGGCACCGATGCAGCAGGAGCGGACCGTGGTCTCGACGCCGCGGTACAACGGTGGTCCGCGCATATCGGCTCGCTGGAGGAGGTTCGCGCGGACGCCGAGTCGGCCGTCCGCGTGACCGCCGAATTGGCCGGACTGCGAACGGAATACGCCACCGTATCGCGAGAACTGGAACAGCTGTCGCAGCGCAGGGAGCAGTTGCCGCAGGCCATTCGATCGGCCGAGGTGGCGCTGCGCGAGGCAGCGGATGCCAAGGCCGCGCTGCCGGGTCTGGAACGCGAATGCGAGCGAACCCGCGCCGCGGCGCAGGCGGCGGTCGAGCTCGTGGGCACGCGGAAGGAATTGGCCACAGCGACCGAGGAATTCGAGCGGGCTCGGGCGGACCATACCGATGCGCGCGAGCGCACCCTCGATCTTCGCGAACGTCGCCTGGCCGGAATGGCGGCGGAGCTGGCGGGTGCACTCGTCGAAGGGCAGCCGTGCACCGTGTGCGGTTCCGCCGACCATCCGGCTCCCGCCCGGCCCACCGCCGTCACCGTCGCGAAATCCGACGAGGACGCGGCGGTGCAGGCCGAACGCGCCGCCGAACAACGACGCGACCGCGCCCTCACCCGTCGCACGGAACTGGAACGCCGGATCGAACTGCTCGGGGAGCGCGGCGGCAACGGCGACCCCGCGGAATTGGCCGCCGCCGTGAACGCGGCGACCGAGCAGTTCCGCTCCGCACAGCAGAAGACGAGCGCCGCCGCCGATCGCGGTGCCGAGGTGGAGCGGCTGCGCACCGCCGAAACCGAACTGCACAGCCGCCTTCGAGAACTCGAAAGCCGGTCCAGCGCAGTGCAGGAACGCATCCTGGCCGCCGACCGCCGGCTGGCCGAACTGACGGATCGAGTCCGGGTGGCGGCCGGCGCCGACGGCACGGTCGAGCGTCGCCGTGCCCGGCTGGACGCGCTCATCGCCGACGCCACGGATCTGCTCACCGCCCGCACCGACGCCGCCGTCGCCGACGACCAGTTCGCCGACCTCGCCCGCCGCGTCGAACAGACCGCCCGCGCTGCCGACCTGCCGGCAGCTCCGGAACCCGAGCATCCCGCGTCCGGCGCGCCCGACCGTGCCGTGCTCGCGGCCTACGCGAAAGTCGTTGCGGCCGCGACCCGTACACCGCAGCAGCAGAAGGAGATGGAGGCCGAGCTCGTCGCCGCCGACCGCCGCCGCGCCCACGCCGAAGCGGTTCTGGCCGAACCCGAGGTCCGAGCCGCGGCCGATGCCGACGCCGTGGACCTCACCGAGGTCGAGACGGCCGTGGCCGAGGCCCGCCGCGCGCTGGACGCCGCGGTCGCCGCGCACGCCGAGAGCACCCGCCGCGTGGCCCAACTCGAGGAACTCGGCAGTCAACTGTGGGCCGCGGCCGACCGCATCGCCCCCCTGCAGCAGGCGCACACCGAACTCGAGGGTCTCGCCGACGTGGTCGCGGGCCGCGGTGCAAACAACCGCCGTATGTCCCTGCGTTCCTATGTGCTCGCCGCGCGACTGGAAGAGGTCGCGATCGCCGGCTCGGCACGCCTGCGCCGGATGTCCGGTGGCCGATACGAATTCGTCCATTCCGATGCGGCAGGCCCGCGCGGACGCCGCGGCGGTCTCGGCCTGGACATCCGCGACGACTACACCGGCGCGGTCCGTCCCGCGAAAACCCTGTCCGGTGGTGAAACCTTCATGGCCTCGCTGTCACTGGCGCTCGGCCTCGCCGATGTGGTCGCGGCGGAATCCGGCGGCCTGGTACTGGACACCCTGTTCATCGACGAGGGCTTCGGCAGCCTCGACGCCGACACCCTCGACGCCGTGATGGGCGTACTGGACGAATTGCGTTCGGGTGGACGGGTTGTCGGTGTGGTCAGCCACGTCGACGAGATGCGACAGCGCATCCCCAGCCGGCTCCACGTCATCCGGGAACCGACCGGCTCGCGGCTGCGTACGATCGTCGCCTGATCACCCGCGGCGCAATCTGCTCCCCGATTCGCGCAGCGCCAGCAGTTCCGCGGCGTGCGGGTCGGGCACGGTGGCCGAGCTCGGGAAGTCGAACATCCGCACCTGCCGGTCCGCTCCGAACGGCGCCCACCCCGGGTCGCCGTGCGTCGCGAAATCCACCCAGGCCCGGTGGACGTCGTCGGCCAGTGGTTGCGGCGGGTTCGGTCCGGTCAGCGGATGCGCCTCGGAGAGTTTGTCGAAGACGAACGGGATCTCCACCACGTGACAGGCGCCGAGATCGGGAACCCCACTGCGCCAGCCGAATTCGTACACGTGCGTCGGCGCACCGGCGGCGGCGTTGGCCGCCGCGATGCGCATCGAATCGTCGCGGAAGACCACGTCGGTGATCACGGCCGCGAACAGGTCGGCGGCTGTGGCCCGCGGCCGATGCTCGGCATACACCCGCACCACGGCGGGGTCGACGCCGTAGCGGGACAGCACCGGCCCCAGCGTCTCGTCGGTGAGCGTGGCCGCGATGCCGGTCGGAAAGGTGAAGAACCGGAATTCCTCGGCCGTCCAGCCGATGAGCAACGGCACCGCGTGGGCGGTGGAGCGCTCCAGCACATCGATCGGCCGGTTCTCGATGAGTTCACCGTCGATCACCGGGAAGAAACTCAGAAGCCCGAGACCGTGGTCGATGATCGTGCGGCCCCACCGATTCGGATCGGGATTGGTGATCAACTCCAGCGCCACCGCGTCCTGTGCGGTTCGCAGCCGATCCGGTCCGAGTTCGCCGAAGGCTGCCGCCGTCGGCTCGATTCCCAGTGTGCGAGCGAGATTTTCGGCGACCTTGACCGCGTCCTCGGCCTCGGCGACCGCGGATCCGTTGCCGCTCTGCACGATCGCGCGACGGAACAGTCCCCGCGCCGGAGCCGCGGTCAGCAGATCGACCACGCTCATCCCGCCCGCCGATTCACCGAAGACGGTCACATTGTCGGGATCCCCGCCGAACGCCGCGATATTGTCGTGCACCCAGCGCAGCGCGAAGATCTGATCGTGCAGCCCGCGGTTGAGCGGCGCGCCGGGCACGGCGGCGAAGCCGGAGATCCCGAGCCGATAGTTGATCGACACCACCACGACCCCGTCGCGGGCGAACGTACTTCCGTCGTACATGGTCCGGGCGTTGGAGCCGCGGGTGAAGGCACCGCCGTGAATCCAGACCATGACCGGCAGACCGGAGCCGCCGACCTCGGGCGTCCACACGTTCAGGTTCAGGTACTCGTCTCCGGGCAGCCCGTCGCTGCCGATCAGGGCGTGGATCGGCGCGGGGTACTGCGACTGCACACAGGTCGCCCCGTAGGTCAGCGCATCGCGCACGCCGTCCCACTCCGGAACCGGCCGCGGCAGGTCGAACCGGGCCGGACCGACGGGCGCGGCCGCATAGGGAATACCGAGGAATGTGCTCACCGCGTTCTCGGTGTTGCCCCGGACCTTGCCACCTGTGACCGACACGATCGTTTCCATGCAGAACTCCTTCGTCGTTCCGCATTCTGCCCGCCGAAGCGAGGGTTCGACACGAGTTCGGCGCGGGGGATCCTGGGAGAGCGTTCAGCGGCCGAGGTGGGCGCTGTCCTCCGCCGCGCGCTCGTGGGCGAGCAGCCAGCGCTTACAGCCGAGCCCCCAGCGGAAGCCGCCGAGCGAGCCGTCCGTGCGGAGAATCCGGTGGCACGGAACGAAGAGGGCGGCGGCATTGCGCGCGCAGGCGTTGGCGGCGGCGCGGATGGCCTCCGGGCGACCGGACCGAACGGCGAAGGCGGTGTAGGTGATCGGCGCGCCGGCCGGCACCGCTCGCAGGACCGACCACGCGTGTTCGAGGAACGGACCGGACACCTGCCGGACCGCCACTCCGTCGACGGCATCCAGCTCGCCCTGGTGATACCGCTCGACGGTGTCGGTGAGCTCGTCCAGCGCGTCGTAGCGGCGCAACGCGTCCGGCCGCAGCCGCGGATGGACGAGACCGCGCAGACCTTCCGCGTCGGCGGTCCAGCCGGAGGCCAGGACCGCGCCGTCGGCATCGGCGATCACCGTGAACGGCCCGATCGGGGTCGGGACGGTCGCGTAATCGGCGGTGCTCATCGCCGCGCGCCCAGATAGGCCGCGCGACGGCCGGCCTCGGCGGCCGCGACTCCGGTGCGCGCGGCGTCGCCACGACGGTCGAGCGTGCTGCGCGCGGGTGCGGGCCGGGTGGCGTCGTCGCGGCCGGCGGGGTATCCACCGTTGCGTGCGAGGGCAGCTCGCGCGGTTGCGGCGCCGGCCACCGCGGTGCGTTCGGAGAGCGCGCGCTTCCACAGATGCATCGACAGATACGACCGCCACGGCGCCCATCGCGACGTATCGGTGAGATCGATGCCGTACTGAGCCGCGCCCTGCCGGACCACGAGATCGGTGTGCAGCAGGATGTCGGGGTCGGCGAGCAGGCGCATCGTCACGTAGTCGGCGGTCCACGGGCCGACCCCGTCGAGGGCGAGCAGATCGCGGCGGACGTCGGCGGCGGTCCGGCCGGCATGCAGACGCAGGTCACCGGAGGCGAGGGCACGGGCGGCGCCCACGATCGAGGCGGTCCGCCGGGCCGGTCCGGTCAGTACGTCGGCGCCCCGTTCCGCGATGGCTTCGGCGGTGGGGAACAGGCGCGGCATCGGGCCGTTGACGTTCTCACCCAGCGCGTCGACCAGGCGGGCGGTGTGCGTGGTCGCCGCCGACACCGAGATCTGCTGTCCGATCATGGTGCGCAGCAACAACTCCGAGCCGTCCAGGCAGCCCGGTACGCGAATGCCCGCGCCGATGGCCGGCGCCCCGGGCCCGAAGCCCTCGGTGAGGGCGGCATCGATCCCGACCGGATCGGCGTCCAGGTCGAGCAGGTGCCGGATCCGCGCGACGGTCGGCGCCAGATCGCGCATATCGTGCAGCGCCAGGCTGGCCCGCACATGGCCGGGGTGGATACTCGCGCGCACCGTGGCATGCCCGTGCGGAGTGCGCAGGCTGCGCGTGTAGACGCCGTCCTCCCAGCTCTCCAGCCCGGGGACGGCATGCGCGGAGAGGAACCATTCGAGCCAGCTCGCGTCGAGCGGTTCGCGATAGGGCAGGCGCAAGGTGAGGGCGCCGTTGGTGGCGGGCAGTGCGTCGCCGCGCAGCCGCCGCGCCTCCTCGCGCAACACGGTCGGACTCACCACGAACACCTCGCGCACGGTGTCGTTGAACTGCCGGATGCTGGCGAAGCCGGCCGCGAAGGCGATGTCGGACATGGGCATTCGCGTGGTCTGGATGAGCAGTCGGGCGGTGTGAGCGCGATGGGCGCGAGCCAGGGCGAGCGGACCGGCGCCGAGTTCGGCGGTGAGTACCCGGGTCAGTTGCCGTTGCGAATAGCCGAGCTTGTCGGCCAAGCCGGGGACGCCGCTGCGTTCGATCACGCCGTCGGCGATCAGCCGCATCGCCCGCGCGGCCAGATCGGCGCGGGTGTTCCACAGGGGTGAGCCGGGCGCGGCATCGGGCAGGCACCGGCGGCAGGCGCGGAATCCGTTCTGCTGCGCGGCGGCCGCGGTGGGGAGGAACGTGACATTCGTACGCTTCGGAGTGATAGCAGGACACGATGGCCGACAGTAGATTCCGGTGGTGCGCACCGCCGTGACGAATTGCCCGTCGAAACGGGCATCGCGGGTGGCCACCGCTCGATAACAGCGCTCGAAGTCCAGACCGTTCACACTCACGCAGTCCACCTTGTCAGCCCGGGGCCGCCTGCGCTAGCGGGAATCAGACAACTACCCCGGATGGTCAACGTTTCAGCGACATAGCTGTCGGCTATCAACGATGCACTGAGTGAGAGCAGCTGGATATAACCGCCGTAAAGGGCCTATTCCGCAGCGTCGCAAGGTTTTCGGGTCGGCCGGGGCGGGCGGGTGAGGTGCGAACGGTTGGTCGCAGATCACCCGCGAACGTTTCGGCCACCGGCGCCGCGTGCGGACTGGCGAATCGCACCGGAACCGTACGCTCGCTGGAGGGGTGCGGCGGCCGAGGCGAGCCGGATGCCTGGAACCGCTTCCGGTTGCCCGGTCGACCGGACTCGCCGCCGATCATCGGCGGGGCGAGCTCAGCAGCACCGGGTCCCGGGGTTGCGATCGGCCGCCGCGTGCCGTTCGCGCCAGTATTCACTCTCGGTCGGAATCGACCGGTCGGGATGCCGACGCCGCAGATGTTCCACATATCGCGGGTAGTCCTGCCCGCCGAGCACCGCGTTCATATAGCGGGCTCCCGCCCGGACTGCGCGCAGCGGCGCCCGCAGCACAGCGAATTCGCTAGCTAAGAAGCCGGTTCCGGCGTCGCCGCGGCCGCCGCGCCGGGGACCTTCGCCGCGCCCGAACGCTCGTACTCCGCCCATTCGCGCTGCACCTCCTTCTCGGTTTTCGTCGTCACGAAACCCGACGGCCCGAAGATCTTCGACGGCACCTCCGGAGTCTCGGTGGTGGCCCCACCGCCGCGGCGCACCGCCTGCACACAGACGATCACACCGACCGCCGCCACGATCAGCACCAGCACCGCGAAAATGATCGACAGTGAGCCCTGGATGAACGTGTTGCGCACGACCTTGTCCATATCGGCCATGCTCTTGGCCGGCGCCAGCACCTTCCCGGCGTCACGAGCGTCGCTGTAGATGCGGTGCTGGGTCCAGTAGCCGATGTTCTTGTCGCCGGAGAAGATCTTCTGCCACGAGGCCGTCATGGTGACGATGAGATCCCAGATCAGCGGCAGCGCCGGAATCCAGGCCCACTTCCACAGCCGCTTCTTCATCACGATCACCAGTACCACCGTCAGCGCGACCGCGGCCAGCAGCTGATTGGCGATGCCGAACAGCGGATACAGCGTGTAGATGCCGCCGAGCGGATCGGTCACGCCCATCAGCAGCACCGAACCCCAGGCCGTGACCACGACGAACGTGCACAGCCAGGCTCCGGGCCGCCAGGACGGATCCTTGAATTTGCGCGCCGGGCCGCCGAGGTTGCCGAGCGTGTCCGAGAGCATGAAGCGCGCGACGCGAGTGCCCGCATCGATGGTGGTCAGGATGAACAGCGCCTCGAACATGATCGCGAAGTGGTACCAGAACGACTTCATCGCGGCGCCGCCGATGAAGTTGTGCATCACCTCGGCCATACCGACCGCCAGGGTGGGCGCGCCGCCGGTGCGGGAGTAGATCGCTTGCTCACCCACGTCGTGAGCGGCCTGGTTCAACTCGTTCGCGGTGATCGGTGTGCCGCCGAGCCCGAGGGCGTTCACCTTGTCGGCGGCGGCCTGCGCGCTGGTGAGGCCGCCGGTGTTCATCGCGAAGTACAGATGCTGGTCGAGAATGCTGGCCGCGATGATCGCCATCACCGCGACGAACGACTCCATCAGCATGCCGCCGTAGCCGATCATCCGTGCCTGCGACTGCTTTTCGAGCAGTTTCGGCGTGGTGCCCGAGGAGACCAGTGCGTGGAATCCGGAGAGCGCACCGCAGGCGATGGTGATGAACAGGAACGGGAACAGGCTGCCGGCGAACGCCGGACCCTTGGAGTTGCCGGCGAATTGGGAGACCGCGGGCGCGTGCAGCACCGGCATGGTGATCACCACGCCCAGCGCCAGCAGCACGATCGTGCCGACCTTCATGAACGTCGACAGATAGTCGCGCGGGGCCAGCAGCAGCCACACCGGCAGCACCGAGGCGATGAAGCCGTAGATGATCAGCATCCACGCGATGGTGGAGCCCGAGAGGGTGAACACGTCACGGCCCCAGCCGGATTCCGACACCCAGCGCCCGGAGACGATGGCCAGCAGCAACAGCGCGAAGCCGACGACGGAGATCTCGCCGACCTTGCCCGGCCGCACATAGCGCAGGTACAGGCCCATCAGCAGCGCGATCGGAATCGTCATCGAAATCGAGAACACACCCCACGGGCTGCCGCCGTGCAGCTGCCCGTCGGCCCCCTTGGTCGCGGCGAGCGCGTTGACCACCACGATGCCCAGCACGGCCAGCAGAATCACCATGATCACCAGCACCGCGATCAGCGCCGCGATACCGCCCACCACACCGAGTTCGTCGCGGGCCATCTGCCCGAGGCTGCGGCCGCGGCGCTTCACCGATGCCCACAGCACCAGATAGTCCTGGACTGCACCGGCGAGCACGACGCCGATCACGATCCACAGCGTGCCCGGCAGATACCCCATCTGCGCCGCGAGGACCGGCCCGACCAGCGGCCCGGCGCCGGCGATGGCGGCGAAATGGTGACCGAACAGGACCCGCCGGTCCATCGGCATGTAGTCGGTGCCGTTCTCCAGTTCCTCTGCCGGAGTAGCGGTGTCGTCGCGCGGTGTGGTGATCTTCCATTCGATCAGCCGGGCGTAGAACTGGTAGGCGATGATGTAGGTGCACACCGCCGCGATGACGATCCACACCGCGTTGACGTCCTCGCCACGAGCGACGGCGAGAATCGCCCAGGCGACCGCACCGAAGACGGCGACGGCCGCGAAGATCGCCTTCTTGGCCGGCGTGATCGGCCGGCGGTCGACGATCCCGACGGGAGGCAGGTCCGGCTCGGTTCGGAGGTATTCGATGGTCGCCATGCGAGCTACTCTCCCGTGCTGGTGTAGGTCCGATCGGCGACGAGTTTCCCCGCCCGCCCGGACATCAGGTGGAACTGACTCAAGGTAGCGGAATCCCGCCGAATCGGGCGAGCCCACTGTGGGATCCGCACTCCGTTCAGAAACTGTTCATCGGACCGGATCCCGGCGTCCGAGGCGAAACCGCAGGTGGCCGCGTGTCGTTCGGGCCGGACGCGGGTGCGATCCGTAGCTCCGAACCTGGTCTGCGGTTGTATAGGTGGGTGAGGACTGCGCGTTCGGTGTTGTCGGCGATCGCCATGCTGCTCGCAGCGGCTTCGGCGATCGGGTGCTCGAGACCGATGCAGGGGCCTGACCAAGCCGAGCGTGATAGCTGGTCGCGGGCGATCGAATCCGCGATACAGGCGTTGCCGGGGGTGGCCGACGCATCGCACACGTTCCAGTACCACCGGTACGGTGACTACAGCTCCGGCCTCGATGTTCGGTTGAAGGACGACGCAACGGCCCCGCAGGCAGAGGCCGTGGTGCGCGTGATGGCCACCCAGCAGCTACCGCCGCAGTACCGAGGTGACTCGACGGTGCTGAAAATGGTCCGGATGACGGACTCGTATTTCGCGTCCTGGCGTTTCGGTGGCGACACCACCAGGAAAGCCGAAGCGGCAAACACTTGGGCGCGAGTGTCGGCGAGCCGGCCTGGAGCCGAGATCCATTGGAGTGACGGCGGAACATTCGCAGCCGACGTCGAAGGCCCGGCCGAGAAGGTCATCGTGGCCGCGAGTTCTGGTACCGAACCCTCGAGCGCCACCGCGGCGATGCGAAAGATCGCCGGCGAGTTTCCCGAACTGGCGGCCCGTGACTGGACGGTGGCCTCCGGTTACCACGATCTCTCGATCGTGGGCTCGAGTCTGGGACCCGACTCGAGCACGAGCCGCCGTACCCGCTTCCCGTCCGACAGTGAACTCGAGTTGTGGGAGTGGTTGGTTACCGATCAGCCTTTCCCGTACTTCGCCGACATCCGTGTGTACGACCCGCCCGGTGTGGGTGGCCGCACACTGGGCGTCGCGATTCTTCCGCCGGCGGGCGAGGTGTTCAGTGCGGAGCAGGCTGCACAGTTGGCCGGTCAGCACCTTCCCCGCCTCGCTCGGTCCGGTGCCGTGGTCGAGTACACCCTCCGCGGGCACCAAGGCTTCCGCTTCGAGGTCCTGGTAGGCGGTTGCCCGGATCCAGGCCGAAAAGTTTCGGCCGAGGCGGAGCCCTTCGTTCGTCTGTACGAACGCTGTTAGTGCCGTATCGGACCTCACAGGGCTGTCCTCGGGCCCTTTCCGGGGGCCATCGGAAGCGCTATTCGGGTGGGACAGCCGACGAATAACGACGGCCCAGTGTCCGGATGTGGTCCACGAGTTCCGGCGGCTCGTCGACGCGGAAGTCCATCATCAACATGCTCAGGTAGATCGCGATGGTCTCCAGAGTGTCCGCACCGGTGTACAACACACACGATTGCGCGTCGACGGCTTCCACCACACCGACGGCCGGGTTGATGCGCGCGATCACGGTCTCGGCGGGCGCCAGCACCGTGACCCGGGCGTGGACTCGCCAACCGGCCCTGGCGATTTCCCGCAGGACGAAGGCCACCAGATCGTCATCGGGCAGCGTGCGGGCCGCGAAGTGGTGGGAGCCGGTCGCGACGTCGTCGACGGAGGCCACGGGAAGGGCGCGCCAGCAATGGCTTTCGAGATCGTAAGCGACGAGATACCACCGGCGTTGCCAATTGATCAGCCGATACGGCTCGAGGCGTCCGCCGTCGACGTTCAGGACCCGGGTACCGCGTATCGCCGACGCGATGGTGGCCAGAGTCTGCGCCGGCACGGGCGCATCGGGTTCGCGTGAGCCGGTCGTGGCGGGACCGATCTCGGTGGCCGTGCGCAACGCTGTCACCTTGCGCTGCAACCGAACCGGCAGAATTCGCTCCAGCTTGGCGAGCGCCCGCGCCACGTTCTCGTCGATATCCGCGATCCCGGTGGAGCCGTCCTCGGCGAGGCCGATCGCCACCGCCACCGCGACGGCCTCGTCGTCGTCGAGCAGCAGCGGCGGCATGGTCTTGCCCTGACCGATCCGATAGCCGCCGACCGCACCGCGCTCGGCATGGACCGGATACCCCAGTTCCCGCAGCCGTGCGATGTCCTGACGCAGAGTCCGGTCGCTGACATCGAGCCTTTGTGCCAGCTCCCGACCGGTATAGGTGCGGTCCTGCAACAGCGACAGCAGCCGCAGCACGCGGGTTGTGGTGGAGGTCACATCGAAGCGCTTTCCGTCGGCGAATTATTAGGAAGAAAACAAGCCTAATTGGCGCATAACCTGAGTTCAACGCCGAAAACGAAGAACGAAAGGCCCTCCGATGAACAGCACCTCCGTTTCCCCCGCCGCCGCTCTCGCCCCGGTCTGGCGTGACGTCGTCGCCGAGTCCTACCGCGCTCTCGCCGACGCGGTCGCGGGAATCGGCGCCGCCCAGTGGGACCTGCCGACTCCCTGCTCGCAGTGGACCGTCACCCAGGTCGTGCAGCACGCCGCCGGTGATCAGCTCGCCTTCGCCGCGGCCCTGGGGCTGGGCACCGGCCCCGCCTACGACCCCTTCGCCCCCTCCGGCTCGCTCGACGGCACCGGCACACGGCTTGTCTCCGCTGCCATCGAGCAGACCGCCGCCGCCTGGGCCACCGTCACCGACGACGCCGAAACCGTTCCCACCCCGCTCCCGCACGGCGTCCTCCCGACCCCCGTCGCCGCCGTCATGGCTGCCCTGGATGCTGCCGTCCACGCCTGGGACATCGCGGTCGCCACCGGCCGGCCGTCTCCGCTGACCGACACCCTGGCCACCCATCTCCTCACTGCCGCAACCGATCTGATCGAACCGCTGCGCCAGTGGGGCGCGTACGCGGCCGTGCTGGATGCCGAGCCCGGCGATACCGCCGTCGACACACTGCTGCGCTACCTCGGCCGCGACCCGCGCGTCTGAGTCTGCCGGTTGTCCAGCACGCGGGTCAGCAGCTCGACCAGGTGTTCGCGCTCCGCCTTCGTCAGCTCGCCGAATATCTCGTCCTGGGCGGCAGTCAACGTGGCATCCAGTTCGTGCAGTCGCCGCTCGCCGGCCGCGGTGAGGGTGATGAGGTTGCGGCGGCGGTCGTCCGGATCCGGCTCTCGCGCAACGTATTTTTGCGCCTCGAGCTCGGCCAGCATGGCGTGCATATCGCTGCGGTCGATCCGGCAGCGCTGGCCGATCGCCACTTGACTGGCGGGCCCGAACTCGTCGAGTGCGGCCAGAATCGAGAAATGGTAGCCGCGGGCGCCGACCGCCGACACGGCTTCTCCGATGCGCCGCTGGGCGAGTGCGGCGGTCTTGCTGACCAGCCAGCTCGGTTTGCCGCGCAGGCGTGCGGGCGTGTCGTCCATGCGTGAAGTCTACTGGATTCGTTGGACGAGCCAACGAATGTGGGGTAGCGTCGCCTGGACGAACCGTTGGTACAGCCAACGATTATCGGAGGTGGAGAAGATGTTGCTCACGCTGGATGAAGCGCACGCCATCAGCACTCGGATACGCTCTCGCGCTGGGGAATTGGGTGCCCGAGTGACCGTGGCCGTCGTGGACGAGGGTGGACACGTGCGAGTGCTGGACCGGATGGACGGTGCGCCACCGCTGTCGGCCCGGATCGCTCCCGCGAAGGCGGCCGGGGTCGCCCTGTTTCATCGCGAGGGCGGTGAACTGCAGCAACTCCAGGCGGCGTGGCCCGCCCTGTTCGATCGAATCGATCAGCTGTCGCCGACGCCGATCGTGGTGGGTGCGGGCTCTCGGCTGATCCGTCGCGACGGTGTCGTGGTGGGTGCGGTCGCGGTCAGCGGCGGTCGGCCCGAACAGGACGACGAGTGCGCCGAGTTCGGGCTGGCTTGTGCCCGGCCGACGCCGGACCCGGTGTAGCAGAACGCCGGCGGGCGTGGTGCCACGCGCGCAACTGTGCCGGTCGCATGGTCGGATCCCGCTGCGTCGCCGGCTACCAGAGCACGTGCGAGTGTCTCGATCAGGCTGTGTGCGAACGATATTCGTGCCAGCGCTGCACGGCGACCAGCACGGCCTCTTCGTCCTGTGTCGCATGCGCACCCGAGGCCCCGGCGGCCCCGAGAATCACCCCGTTCTCGGTGACGAGCACCCCGCCCGCGAACGGAATGTAATCACCGTCGTAGAGATGCTGAATGCTGTCGACGATCTCACCCGGCAGGGGGAGTTGTCCCGACGGATGCAGTGTCAGTAGTGCGGTGCGCGCCTTGGCCACCGCGAGGCGACTCGTCATCGGCATCCCGCCGTCCGCCCGGCGCAGCGCGATCACCGCACCGCTCACATCGGTAACCGCCACCGCCAGCGGCGGAAATCGATGTTCGGAGGCCACCGCCAGTGCGGCGGTCACCAGCCAATCGGCATCGGCCAAGCCCAATCCGGGAAGTCGAGGGATCTGCGCCATGAAACGACCTTAGCCCGGTGTGGTCGCATGTGCGGGCTGCGGTGTGGATCGTCGAATCCGTTGCGGCAGAGTATGTTTGTTCAGCTGCACAGCGGATCGAGCGCGCGTACGGGTGTTCGCGATTCGTTCCTGGGGTCGAGGGTCGTCGAACGGTAGGTTGACGGCATGTCCATCGACGATCTTCCGGCCGAGGTCGCGCGCAGTGTCGGGCTGTTCCTCACGGCCGTCGACGAGTTGTCGCCGGGCTTGATCAGCGGCTTCTATCTTGTCGGCTCGGTCGCGTTGGAGGATTTCCATCCACGCGGTGCCGGGCGAGGGCGGCTCGCCACCGCGAGCGATATCGACTTCGTCGCGGTGACCGATCGGCGCATCGAGCCCGACTCGCCGGAGATGGCAGCCGTGGCCGAGGCGCACAGCCGCACGGTCCGCGCCGCACGGCGGCCGAATTTCGATGGTGCCGTTGTGCATTGGGCGGATCTCGCGGCCGGGCCGGACGAGTGCCCCGATGTTCCCTGCGCCCAGGAGAGCCGGTTCACCACCTCCGGTCGCTTCGGCATCGACCCGGTGACGTTCTGTGAGCTGGCCTGGCACGGGATCACGGTTCGCGGCCCACAGCCGGGCGATATCGAGCTGTGGGCGGATCGGGTGGCCTTGCGCGGCTTCACCGTCGACAACGTGCGCAACTACTGGCGGCCGTGGTGGGAACGTGCCCGGGCAGCGCATCCGCTGTCGCTCGCGGTGGGGCTGACCCCGTGGTTTCCGGTATGGGCAGTTCTCGGGGTGAGTCGCCTTCATCATGTGCTCGCGACCGGAACGATGACCTCCAAATGCGGAGCCGGCCGCTATGCGCTGCGGTCGTTCGACCCGCGTTGGCAGCCGATCATCGCCGAGAGCCTCCATCTCCGCACGCGCGGCGCCGAGGGGTGCCGCTCCTATCGCAATCCGCTCACACGCCGCCGTGACACTCTCGCGTTTCTGGATGCGGCGATCGAGAGCGCGCTCGCGCTGCCCGCCACTTTCTGAGTAGCCGGTCGCGCGCGGGTGACAGAACGCGTCCGGATACCGGACACTCCATCCGGTGGTCGCGACCTGGGCAGATTCGGTTGCCGAACGTGCGCCGCGTAGACTCTTGCACTCGTGAGTCTCACCCTCGGTATCGTCGGCCTGCCCAACGTCGGAAAGTCGACGCTGTTCAACGCGCTGACCCGCAACGACGTGCTCGCGGCGAACTACCCGTTCGCCACCATCGAGCCGAACGTCGGCGTGGTGCCGCTGCCCGACCCGAGGCTGGACAAGCTCGCCGAGATCTTCGGCTCCGAGCGCATCGTCCCCGCGACCGTGTCGTTCGTCGACATCGCCGGCATCGTGAAGGGCGCCTCCGAAGGCGCGGGCCTGGGCAACAAGTTCCTCGCCAACATCCGTGAAGCCGACGCCATCTGCCAGGTGGTCCGCGTCTTCGCCGACGACGACGTGGTCCACGTCGACGGCAAGGTCGACCCGCTCAGCGATATCGAGGTCATCGAAACCGAGCTCATCCTCGCCGACCTGCAGACGCTGGAGAAGGCGGTGGTCCGCCTCGACAAGGAAGCCAAGGTCAAGAAGGACCGCAAACCGGTGGCCGACGCCGCCAAGCAGGCCCAGGAATTCCTCAACGAGGGCAAGACCCTGTACGCGGTCCGCGACAAGCTCGACGCCGACCTCCTGCGCGAACTGTCGCTGCTGACCACCAAGCCCTTCCTCTACGTCTTCAACGCCGACGAGTCGGTCCTGACGGACGAGGCGCGCGTCGCCGAACTGAAAGCCGCAGTCGCCCCGGCGGATTCGGTCTTCCTCGACGCCAAGGTCGAAGCCGAACTCCTGGAACTCGACGCCGAGTCCGCCCTCGAGCTCCTGGAATCCATCGGCCAAACCGAACCCGGCCTGCACGCCCTGGCCCGAGCCGGCTTCCACACCCTCGGCCTCCAGACCTACCTCACCGCCGGCCCGAAAGAGGCCCGCGCCTGGACCATCCACCAGGGCGACACCGCCCCGAAGGCAGCCGGCGTCATCCACACCGACTTCGAACGCGGCTTCATCAAGGCCGAAATCGTCGCCTTCGACGACCTGGTCGAAGCCGGCTCCATGTCCGCCGCCAAGGCCGCGGGCAAGGTCCGGATGGAGGGTAAGGACTACGTCATGCACGACGGCGACGTGGTCGAGTTCCGCAGCGGATTAGCGTCTGGGAAGAAGTAGGGCAGCGCGTATATCGCTGCTGATAGAGACTCAGTCGTTTCGCTGCGTCGAGCGCTGGCCGGTTCGGTCCGCGCGGTATGCGGCATGTCCGCGCGTTGGACAACAAACGGTCCGCCGGTCGAAACTGAGCCTGAGCAGGCCGTTCAGGCCAGAGGAACAGTCCGTGGGGCACCCGGTCTGGTGGACCGGCCCCGTATGCTGCGGGGATGGGGAGAATGAATCGCACCTACCGTGTAGTCGACGGCGATCGCGTTGAAGGTACCTGGCGGCACGTGTTCATCCGCAACGGCGACTACCACCTCACCGACCTGAAGATCTACGCCGACGGCATGATCGACTGTTCGGAACTGGTGAACCTGAACGAGTTCGCGGAGAAGGTGCGCTCTGGCTGGGTCGCGACGACGCTGCCGGAAGGCGCTCGAGCGTCCGCGTTTCACATGGCAACGTGGAAGTTCGGCGATCCTCGAGTCTGGGTGAATGCCGACGAGTTGATCGGCGAAGTCGCCGACGAGATCGACCATCTGGCTGGACGGCCCGACTCGACCGACCGGTGCGATATCGCGATCAACGCCTATCTCGCCGACCGAACCGAAGAAAATCGTGCGTTGCTTCGGGCCGCATACTTCGCGATCCCTGCACACCTGCGGTGTTACGCGCTGGGTGACCAGGATGTCCAAGACCGGCCGTTGGTTGCCCTGTTCGACGACGATCCCGACGAGCGTGAGAAGGCGTTCGACTACTTCGACCGCTGTGAGCGGGAACAGCAGGAATGGAAGACGCGGATGCCTGCCGACGGACCGGATGAGCCGGTTGCTGGTGCGGTCACCATCCGGGGCATTGTCTACGCCAAAGGTTGGCCTGAGGACGCTGGTGTCGAGTTACTGCAGAACCGCGCCCCGGTACCGATCGCTGTCGACGGGGTTACCTACCCCACCCTGATCCATGCCTACTGGGCGCTGAGCACCTCCGACGAGGCCACGCGCAGGCGTATCGCCGAAGTGGAGCGGCCGCATCACGCCGCGGAACTCGCCCGCGAGGCACCGCGGCGGGACGGGTGGGCCGACGCTCGGGTCGCCGTGATGGCACAGTTGATGCGGGCCAAGTTCCGGCAGCATCCAGACCTCGCCGAGTTGTTGCTCTCCACGAAGGATGCCCCCATCCGATCCAATGAGCACTACGACTCGAAATTCTGGGGGCCGGGCAGGCAGTGGGCAGGCCGCTTGCTCGAGGTGGTTCGGGCGGAGCTGGCCGCACAACGAGCTGGAATCATCGTCCCGTGATCCGGTGCGGCCCTTGCGAAACGCTTCCGCTTGATCGTTTTGAACATCATGAAGATACGATCGCGCTCCTCACGTACTCCCGCCAATGCCCACAACTGCACAGCGGACGCCACACACATCGGCATGTGCGCGCACTCGAGCTCAGTGGAGTCAGTCGGGCGATGTGACAGGGGATCGGTCTCAGGTCGGTGCCGGCACCTTTTCGATCGGTGAGTCACGCGCAGAGGTTATTTCACTTCGGAACGCGAGTCGAGCACCGAACAGTGCGTTTGGCGTGCAGATATAGGGCGTCAAGGGGGTCGAGTTCCGTAGCGGATTAGCCTCTGGGAAGAAGTAGGGCAGCGCGTGCATCGCTGCTGGTAGAGCCTCTACTGAGGCCCCCATCCGGTATTCGGGTGGGGGCTCAGTCGTTTCGCCGGCGATAGGGCAGGCTCGACGCCTGGGATCATTCGGGCGTTGTGGGTCCGGCCTGGTCGTCTGCGTGATCGGGGACATCAGGCGCCGCGATCGGTGTGGGTGCCGTCTCGTGTGGGCGATCGGCTCCGATCGCGGCGAACAGTCGCTCGACAGAGTCGATGGATGCGTCGGCTATGTGGATGTCGGTGCCGTCAGGTAGCCGGACGCTCAGCGCCTTGATCCGGTAGCGAGCGACCCAATCACGCAGAATCTGCACGAGCACGGTGATCGCCCCACCGGTTCCCAGAGCTCCGAGTAGCAACTCGGTGGCCGTCATGACCGGTTCAGGCTGTCCCCTCAAGAGGTATCCATCGGTGAAGGTCGGAGGATTACCCGATGGCGCTGTGCGAGAGCGGATGTCGGTCCACAGGATGTCATCCGTGCTGAGGTCGGTCGGGGGTGTCATGGCAACCGTGTAAGTCCGGGCGATCTGTGATCAGATGCCCTCGGACGGGCGGTTGAAGGAGAGATT
>NZ_LZML01000028.1:0-7386 GCF_001665695.1 Nocardia sp. 852002-51101_SCH5132738
GCTGCAAACCGGCACCCCATACCGACCCGAAATCAGGGGCGTCGCGGCTTGACAACATCATTGAGAATCCCCCTTCGAGTCGTAGGCACCGCGCCGGCCGATCTCCTATGCCGCTGGCCGGCCGACCGTGGAAGGGCAGCGCGGTGAACTGGGCTGTGCCCGTCTCGTGAGAGCCGCGACTTTGACGCGGGTACTGCGTGGTTCGTTTCTGTTCCGAGAATGTGGTGCCAATAGTGTTGCCGCGCAGCGATGTCGCCACTGCGGCTTCGTGTAGCACTTGCGTCGGTGGTACGGAGCGGTAGCGGCTTGTGCGACACTGGCGGCCGTGAAGGCATCGAATGCGTTCTTCCGGCAGTTCGCTGCGCAACTTGGCCAACCTTCGGGATTGTCCGGTCGGCTTATCGGGCACCTGCTCAACAAGGCCAATAGCGGACCGGTGAACGGATCGCTCGACGCGCTGGCCGCCGCGCCTGGCACGACGGTTGCCGATATCGGATTCGGTGGGGGGCGGAGTCTGAGTGTGCTGCTCGATCAGGTTGGTGAGACTGGCGTCGTGTACGGAATCGATCCGTCCCGCACCGTGATCGCTGGTGCGCGCCGACGGTACCGCCGCGCCATTACGCGGGGCCGCCTGCGCCTGGAGCAGGCGTCGATGTCGCGAATCCCGTTGCCGGACAACGCTCTCGACGGTGCCGCAACCATAAACACGGTCTATTACATCCCTGATGTCGAACTGATCGAGTCGCTGCAGGAAGTCGCGCGAGTGTTGCGGCCGGGCGGTCGCTTGGTGGTCGGGCTGGGGGACACCGACTATCTGCGAACTCTGCCTTGGCAGGAGGGCATGTTGTTGCGACCGCTCACCGAAGTCACGGAGTTCATTGCCGCCGCTGGCATGACGATCACCGATCATCGGCGCGTAGGCAGCAGCTGGCGCGCGTTCCACGTTTACACCGCAGTGCGCTAGATCCCGGCGTGGCGCACCGCTCAGTCGCAGGTTGATCAGTCCGAGTTCCCGCGTGGACATGCCGAGCACAGCTTCTAGAGCATGCCAAGTTCGCTGTGCCAGCCAGATGATGCCCCCGCGGCCGAGCGTCGAGACATAGTCGGCGTCGATGCGGGTGCAACGGTGTGCGCTGTGCCGGATGTAGGCGGTGAGCGTGTCGCCGAGTTCGTCGACAGTGATGCCAACGGCCGGACGTGTCGCAGCCAGATGCTGGCTCGGCGAGTAGCGGCACCTGCGCAGCGTGAACTGAGTCAGGGTGGCTGGGCGGCGCTGAAGAACACACGATGCGGCCGATGATGTTGGACGGAATTCGTCGAGTGTGGTCGTCATTGGAACCTCCCTGGTCGGATCCCACGGAAGGCGACGAGTGCCCGACAGCACTTGCTGGGCACGTCAGCGCCTACGCGCAGGAAGTACGTCCAAGAGGGGCGTACTCCAACCTCCGCCAGAGAGGTACGCAGGCGAACCCGCTGCCGGGCCGAGTCGCCAGAGGGGCGATCAGCCAGTTGCGTGGCTGCAGGGCTCGCGTTGCACCCATTATTAGCTCACATCGTTTGTGATGTCCAGCACATTTATGGCTAACATGCATTGACCTCGATGATTGCGTGGGCGGCCACATCGAAGATGACCAGAAAAGCCGGGAAAATGCTGGTCGTGGGCCTACTGTCGAGTGATGACATCGGGGAGAGGGCGACTGAGGGCGTGGCTGGGACTTGGGATGATCGGGATCGGAGTGGCCGCGCTGGTGGTGGCGGCACTGTTGCCGACCTTCGTGATGCCGCGGCTGACGCGGATCCCGATCAATGTCCGCACCGAGGCGGTCTCTCTCGCCGACAACGCCTCGGTGCTCGATACGGCGGCAGCCCTGCAGGGACAAATGCGTACCGAAACCGGTATACCGATCAAAGTGCAGACACTCGTCGTCTCCGCGGAGCCTTCCGACGCCGATCGTGTGACCCTGGTGTCCACCACTCGGCTCTCGCGTACCGACCGGCAGGGCCCGAGTGCGTTGGTGTCCGCCCGCGCCGAGGCGGTCACCGTCTCGCGCACCACGTCTGAGCCGGTCGATCCGGTCGGGCAGATCAAGCTCGAGGTCGACAAACCGGCAGACTTAGTGGCTCGTAACGGGTTTCAGTTCCATTTCCCGTTCGACACTCAGCGGCAGAGCTACGAGTATTTCGATACGACTGCGCGCCGCGACTTCCCGATAGACTACGTCGACGACGACCGGACGGAAGGCGGTCTGAGGCTGCTGCACTTCCGGCAGAGCATCGGCCCGATCAACCCCTACCCGACTCAGCCGGACATGCAAACCACCGTGCCCGCCTCCTGGTGGGGGCTGCTGGGTGACGAGCAAACTCGATTCGACCTGCATTACAGCAACATTCGCGACATCTGGGTGGAACCCACCTCCGGGGCCATCGTCGAACAGCGTGAACACGTGCGGCGGTTCCTGGCACGCAGCATCGACGACCCACTGGCCGTCACCACCCTCGACATCCAGACCCATTTCGACGAGCAGTCGCTGAGCGAGGCGGTTCGCACCGCGCGTCAGGCACGGACATTGATCCGGTGGGGCAACCTCTACGCGCCGCTAGGGCTCACGGTCGCCGGGATCGCCGCAGTGATCGGCGGGCTACTTCTCTTCCGCGCCACCCGGATCCACTACCGAGACATCACCGGGGTAGACGATCATCACGCCGATGGTGGGGAACGCCGTTCGGTCGAGGATGTCGGCGTGGAACGCGACCTGTAACCAGCCACCACCTCCGCGGCGGGTCATGCCGACATCATTGATTGGACCCTTTTTCGATTCCTCTAGCCAGCCAGGGATTTTCGCGATCGAATCGGGGTGGATCGCCGGGGTCTGACCGGTGCTGACGCCGTGCCCGATCGTCGGAATGTACGGGGTGAGCCATTTGATGATGGTCGGCGCGGTGGGGTACGTGTGATCGCCGACCGCAGCGAACACTCCTGGCGAATCCTCCCCCGGCCGGTCCTGCAGGTGCATCAGCTTGTCGATCAACGCCGTCTCGATGAGATCCACGGCCATGTCCGTCGGGTCGGAGTCGGCGGTGACATCCCGGCAGACGCCGCGCACTCGTGGGCCCGCGTCGGTGTCCACACAGCGTTGCGCCCAGTGCAGTTGGCGTAGGTCCCCGGTGCTGGTGCGCGCGACGACGCGGCCGGAACTGGTGTCGCCGACTTTTACCGTTTTCAGGCCCTGCCAGATGTAGAGAACGTCGCGTAGGCGCACGATTGGCCGGAAGAAGTCGACGGGGCCGAACACGACCCGATCCCGGAACTGGGCGTCGGTGCCGGTCAGATCGAGGAAGCGCTCATCCAGCCATAGGCGCGGCGGCAGATCCTGCAACCCGATTTCCCATTCCCACACCGCCAGCTTGGCGGCGCGGCCTTCGGCCTCCTTCGTGGTCGGAGCCAGTTGCACCGCGAACACGCTGCCGCCGATGCCCTCGACCGGTGCTGCGGCAACGGTCTCACCCAGTACAGCCGACGCCGGCGCACTCACCTGCCGCTGCACGGTGCGACCGGTGCGTCTGACCTCCGCCACCATGTCATCCACCAAGTGCTGCGCGGTACCACGCAACGTATTCGACAACCGCCGGAAGTCCCGGTCACGGCCGCCCTCGGCCAGAACCGCGACCTCGTCGGCAGTGCTGGTCGTGTCCACGAGCAGATCAATCGCAGGCTCAGTCATGTTCTCCGCTGGTCGTAGGTCGGTCTGTTTTGTCTCGGTATACCGGTTATTTGATCTTGCTATGTACGTTTCCGTGTGACTGTCGCAAATTGGTTTCAATTGGTGACAGTCACGGCGCACGTGGCAGCTCCGACACATCTGAACTGGCCTTATCGTGGCCAGCTATGGACATCAGCATCCGGTCGATCCAGCCTAAGGAGATCGCAGTGGCCGTCGATGTCTTAGCGATTGCGTTCGAGACCGACCCGGTGATGCGCCACCTCTGGCCAAACCAACGGCACCGGGGGCGGGCCCTGCAGCGGTACTTTCGCGCCACGATGGCCCGTCACCACGTCCCGAGCGGCGGCGTGGAGGTCGCCGCAGCCGCGGGCGAGGGCATCGTCGGGGTCGCTGTGTGGGATCCGCCTGGCCGGTGGGCCACCACCACGGCGGAATTCGCGCGCATAGCACCAGCGCTCATGCTGGCTCTCGGTCACCGGGTCCCCGCTGCAGTGCGCACGCGCAGACTCTTCGACCGGCTTCATCCGAACGAATTGCATTGGTACCTGTGCCATCTCGCTGTCCTGCCGTCATACCGGCGCCAGGGGATCGGTACTGCACTGCTGCGATCGCGATGCGGCCACTGCGACGCCGCCGGGCAGGCCGCGTATCTGGTGTGCACCCGCGAGTCGAATGTGTCACTGTACTCGTCGGTTGGATTCGCCACGACGACTCCCGTCGATCTGAACGGAGCGCCACTATGGCCCATGTGGCGCCCCGCTCACCAGACGCCCCGATGATCCGCCGGTTGCCGTATCGGATTCGCTGCCGTTACTGGTGATCGAGATACCAGGCGACCTCGCTCGAGTGAGCGAGGGAAATCGTTCTCCGCCCATGCCGCAGACACTCACCAGACGATCGACGACTGGTTCACTGGCGCTGTGCCGCATTATTGATTTTGATGACAACACCGAACCGGCTACCGCTGCCGCATCCACGAGGTCGGCTGCCGCTGCTCGGCGATGTCCTGACTCTCGATCTGGCTCGGCCAACGCAGCAGGCGGCCCGCGACGCGCAGCGGCTCGGCGGCATCTTTGAACGCCGTATCTTCTCCAGCCCCGTCGTCATCGTCTCGAGCGCCGATCTGATCGAACAGGTCAACGACGAGAACGACTGGGCCAAACACGTCGGGGCTATACTGACCCCACTCCGGGATATCGCCGGATCCGGTCTGTTCACCGCGTTCAACGACGAGCCCGCCTGGGGCTCTGCCCACCGGATCCTCGTGCAGGGTTTCACCAAAGACGCGATGCGCAGGTATCACCCCACCATGGTCGCCGTTGTCGATGACCTGCTGAACTACTGGCGTGCCCGCACCGATGAGTGGATCGATGTCGTGGAGGACGCGAACCAGTTGGCGCTAGAGATCATCGGCCGCGCCGGGTTCGGGCACACGTTCGGCTCGTTCACCGAACGACGCCCCTTCGGTGAACGGCTGCGGCGCGGGCTGACCTATCTCAACAAGACCATTAACCTGCCGACCGTCGTGAAAACCACGATGCTGCGCCGCGAGACATCCCAGCACCAGCGCGATATCGCCTACCTGCACCAGGTGGTCGGCGACATGATTGCCGCACGCGGCGCCACGACCGAACCCCGATCCGACCTGCTTGATCTGATGCTCACCACACCGGATCCGCTCACGGGTGAACTGCTCGATGCCGCCGCGATCCACTCCCAATGCCTCACCATGTTGGTCGCCGGACACGAGACAAGCGCCGCCGCATTGTCTTTCGCGTTGTACGAACTGGCGCAGCATCCCGACATCATCGACAGAGCGCGCGAGGAAGCCGACGCCGTTCTCCCCGCCGACGGGACACCGGTCCGCTACGATGACATCGCACGCCTGCGATACCTGCGTCGAGTCATCGACGAGACAATGCGGATGTGGCCGGTCGCCCCAGGTTACTTTCGGGAAGCCACCCGCCATACAACACTCGGCGGGCACGAATTCGCACCCGGGAACTGGGTATTCGTATTAACTTTGGCAGCTCATCGCGACCCAAAAACCTGGGGGGACGACGCCGAACAGCTCGACCCGGACCGATGGCTCCCCGAACGGCTACGCCAGCTTGGCCCGCACGTTTATCGTCCCTGGGGCACAGGGCCGCGATCGTGCATAGGTCGACAATTCGCACTGCACGAGGTCACGCTGGCTCTGGCTCAGATCATTCGCGTCTTCGACCTGCATCCTGAACCTGAATACGAGTTGATCGTCAACGAGCAGATCACGCTCAAACCCCACCGGTTTCGGCTGCGGTTTACACCGCGAACCTGAAACCTCCGAGCCATTTCCCATTTTCGCAGTGCCCGACGGGGTCGGTATTCCGGCAGCATGTCCGTCGGGGTTGCTCGCCCGCGCGACCTGCGCGGTCAGGGACGGGACCTGCTCACCGGAACGGGGGTGAAGCGACAACGGACACCTCGATGACTGACTCGACCTTCAGAACAGCCTCCGAGCATGCCCGCCAATCACACTGGCGCACAGCAAAACACCAAGATCCCCGACAGAGTAAAGCTAAGCTTGAGATTTATCCTCCGCTTGGTGTTGGTGCTGTTCGGCGGGGTTTGGCACCTTTCTTGTGGTGGGCGGGGCGAGTGTAAGCGTGGCCGGTGGCGAGGATCAATCCCACGTCCTGACGGGCGGCGGGGTGGCGGTTCTTCAGCCCGGGAGGGCGTCCGGGTCCGGGGCGGGAGGGTTTCGGTGCGCTGGCGGGAGAGCCCGTCTTCGTGCGGATGTGTCGAAACCCTCGCCGGACCCGGGCGGGTGTGAGCCGTTGTGGTGCAACGGGTTTCTCCCAGGGCAGGCGCAGATCGGCAGTCAGGGAACGGGACAGCCGTAACTGGGTGTAGGCGGCCAGGGTCAGCCAGGTCCAGCGGTCGGCCGCCGCCGGGTCACGGATCTGGGGGCGGGTCCAGCCCAGGGTCTGCTTCCACATTCGGAAGGTGTGTTCGATATCGAAGCGCCGCAGAAACATTCGCCAGCACCGATCGATGTCGTCGGGGGTGGCGTCGGTGCCCGACCACCACAGCCATACCGGTTTGTTGGTTCCTCCGCTGGGTAGGTGCTCGACCGTCAACCGGATCACAGTGCCTTCGAGGGTCGGCATCGCGCCGACCCAGGCCGCCCACGCCGACCGCCGTTGCAGCCTCGGATGCAGATCCTTCCACGCTTGCGCGGTCGCCTGTCCGTAAAGGCGTGTGTCCGTGTGGGTTTCGATGTCTTCCGGACTCCAGGTGGTGGGGTCCTTGAAGGCGAACTCGCCGCCATGACGTGCGGGCCGGCCGCCGTCGGGGCGGAACAGGTACGGCGGTGCCGGGCGGCGGAACACCCGGTCCGAGCGCAGTCGCACCAGGATCTGCACCGGCAGATCGGCGAGTAGGTGCGCCAGTCGCGGGCCGTCGTAGCCGGCATCGAGCACGATCAGGATGTCGGGATCTCCGTCGCGCCATTTCCCGGCGTCGACGAGACGCTCTGTGGGGTCACGGATCTGGGCACAGGTCACCTCGAGCACGTCCGCGCCGGGTTCGAGTCGTTGCGCGTCCAAGGGGGTGTCATGGCAACCGTGTAAGTCCGGGCGATCTGTGATCAGATGCCCTCGGACGGGCGGTTGAAGGAGGGGTC
>NZ_LZML01000029.1:0-29860 GCF_001665695.1 Nocardia sp. 852002-51101_SCH5132738
CCATCGGGGATGTGGCCGACCTTTTTGATATCGACGTGCACCATGTGCCCGGGCCGGCGAGCGGCGATCCGGCGCGGTGCCCGATTCGGCTCACCGGCCGGGTCCAGGAACCGGCGCCGGTTCAGCCCGAGCCGCGCCAGATGCCGGCCCACGGTCCGCACAGACACGGCCGTGCCCTCGGCCGTCAACTCGACGGCGATCCGGCGAGCGGACCACTTGCGGGTCCGCCGCAACACCTCGATCCGGTTCACAACAGCCACCGACTTGGCGGCCGGTGACCGGTGCGGGACGCTGGACCGGTCGAGTAGCCCTACTTCGCCGTACCGGCGAAATCTGCTGACCCACTTCGACGCACACTGACGTGAGATTCCCATTTCCGCGGCGACGTGCGCGATCGGACGGGACTGGCAGCGCAGGACGAGCCGGTGGCGACCCTCGACGGTCAGCGGGGCATTACGGTGAGACACGGCGGTTCTTTCGGGTCGAGCGGACGGAGGATTGGCGTTTTCCATCCTGCCGCCGAAAGAACCGCCCCCATCAACTCACCCCATACCCCGCGTCACCAACGTCACGACCCACAACAGCTAGCCCACCCGCTCCCACCGTCCGTTCCGAGGACCCCGGTCTGGGTATGACCCCGGGCGGCCCGGAACCGATGCCGAATATGCCCGGAATGTCGAATGTGCCTCGCACGCCGGCCGCCGTGGCCGGACCGAACGCCGTCGCCATCGACAATTTCGCCTTCGGCCCGCAGACCGTGACCGTGAGGGCCGGCACCACCGTGACCTGGACCAATCGCGACGAGGAACCGCATACGGTGGTGGCGCGCGACGGCTCGTTCCACTCCCCGGGAATGGGCACGGGGGCCACATTCAGCTTCACCTTCGCCCAGCCGGGCACCTTTGCCTACTTCTGCTCGATCCATCCCTTCATGCACGCGACAGTGGTGGTGACCCCGTGACCGAACAATTCCCACGGCACACCGATCCGCGCGATCCGCACGCCATGACCCGGCGCCAGCTGCTACGCCACAGCGCCTGGTTCGGCGCGGCCGTCGGCCTGACCGCGGTCGGCGGCGAGGTCATCTCCCATGTGGCGGGCGCGGTCCCGGCCACTGCCGAACGCCCCACCCTGCGATTCGCGCAGATCAGCGACAGCCACATCGGATTCCAGGGCACCGCCAACGCGAATGTCACCGACACCTTCACCGAGGCGATCGATCAGGTCAATACCCTCGGATACACACCGGATTTCGTCATTCACACCGGTGACCTGACACACCTCGCCACACCCGCGCAATTCGATCAGGTCCGCCAGATGATGTCCGGATTGTCCACACCGCACATCTTCACCGTGCCCGGCGAACACGATTCGACCGACGACGGCGGACAGCGCTACCGCTCGGTGTTCGGCAAGGGCACCCGCGGTGACGGGTGGTACAGCTTCGACATCGCGGGAGTGCACGTCATCGGGTTGGTCAATACGCTCAACGCGCAGAATCTGGGCCATCTCGGACAGGATCAGATCGACTTCGTCCGCGCCGACGTGGCGGGATTGTCCGCCGACACCCCGATCATCGTCTTCAGCCATATCCCGCTGTTCGCGATGTATCCCCAATGGGGTTGGGGCACAGACGATGCCGCGCAAGTACTGAGCCTGCTGCGGCGGTTCTCCTCGGTCACCTGCCTCAACGGCCATGTGCATCAACTCTTCACCAAGACCGAGGGAAACATCACCTTCTTCAGCGGGACGACCACCGCCTATCCCCTGCCGCATCCCGGCGACGGGCCCGCGCCCAAACCGGTGACGTTGCCGGCCGGAAAGCTCCACGACGCCCTGGGGATCCGGGAAGTGAGCTACCAGCAGGGCCGGCAGATGCTCGCGATCAAGGAGCAGACACTGCGATGAACACGCTATCTACCGCACGGTCGCGGTTCCCGGCGCGCCTGGCGATCAGCGCCGGACTCGTCACGACCGGTGTCGTGCACACCCAGCTCTACGGCCGGGGCTATCGCTACATCGGCTACGTGGGCCCGTCGTTCGCCATCCAGGCCGCCGCCGCCTTCGCGCTGGCCGCACTGGTTCTCGTCGGCCCCTGGAGCCTGCGCGCGGCGGCGGCGGTGCTCAGCGCCGCCTCCCTGGCCGGCTTCGTGCTGTCGCGAACGAGCGGCCTGTTCGGATTCACCGAAACCGGTTGGCAGCCGGCACCGCAGGCGATGGTCGCGATCGTCGCCGAGATCGTCACCCTCGTGGTCTGTCTGGTCTCGCTGTACCGGCGCGAACTTCGCACCTGATGTCGCGGCGCCGCCCGGCGGACGGCAGGATGGCTCGGGTGCTGCGTAGTTTTCAGGTGACCAATCACCGTTCCCTGGCCGAACCACAGGAACTCCGCCTGGTGTCGAGCCGGGCCGGTGCGCTGCCCGCTCCCGTCACCGCCGTCCACGGCGCGGCGGCGAGCGGGAAATCCGGTCTCGTCGACGCACTGGCCCACATGCGCGACGCGGTCCTGCATTCGGTGACCGGCTGGGATCCCTACGCCGGGCCGGTGCGCACGCCGCATCTCGGATTCGCCGACCGGCCTTCGGAATTCGTCGCCACCTTCGTCGCCGAGGGCACCCCCTACACCTATGGGTTCCGCCTCGACAACGCCGATGTCACCGCCGAATGGCTGCATACGCATCCGCACAACCGCAAACGCGTCATCTTCGAACGGGAGGGCGAGCAGATCCGGATCGGGCCGATGTTCGAACCGGTGCGCTTCGGCATCACCGCACTGGTGCCGCTGGTGCGGCCGAATGCGCTGCTGCTCAGCCTGACCGGGCAGATGTACGCCGAGGCGCTGGTGCCCGCCTATCGCTGGTTCTCCGCGCAGCTCGACGTCCAGCGCGGGCCCGCCGACCCGCACAGCATCGCCGAGCGCCTCGGCGGGCACATCTCGCGCTCCGCCGACAACGCCGCGCGGCTGCTGATGCTGCTGCGCTCGGCCGAACTGGGCATCGAGGATCTGCTCCTGGCCGAGAACGATCCGATGTACGCCGACTACCTGCGCGATATCGACGGCGAAATCGCCGGGATGGCAAAGGAATTGGATGCCTGCGCCGCCTCGCCCGCGCACGCCCTGCGGGTGCGCGAAACCCTCGGCGTGGAACCCGTCGCCCTCGAGCGGGAACTGAGCAATCTGCGCGCGGCCCGCGACACCCTCTACGCGCGCATGGTCGCCCGCCGCGGGGTCGGGCTCGGCGTGGTCCACGAGGGCATCGACGCCGCCTTCGACATCGCCGACGAATCCACCGCCACACTGGCCCTGCTGCGCCTGCTGCCGACCGTGCTCGACGCGCTCGACACCGGCCGGGTGCTGGCGGTCGACGATGTCGACACCCACCTCACCGGGGACACCGCCGACCGGCTGATCCAGCTGTTCCAGAATCCGGAGACCAACTCCCGGGGCGCGCAGCTGATCTTCACCACCCGCAACCGCACGCTCATCGACCGCGGCAACGGGCGCTCACAGTCTCGGCGCACCCGGGTGTGGCAGGTCCGCCGCACCGCCGCCGGCACCAGCGAGCTCAGCGTCGGCTGATATCGCCTTGGCGCCCCGGTGACGGCGGCACATCGAGGCTGTCCCGTTTGTCCGCCTAGCATGGAGGCATGCTGCTGCAGATCGTGTTCATCGTGTTGATCGCCGGCGCACTGATCGCGCTGCTGATGAACTTTCGCGGCCGGGGTCGTTTCGGTGGTTTCCAGCGCGGCGCGCAGGAGGCCGGGACGCTGCGGATCACCGGCGTGAGCCCGCGCCCGGCCGCGCAGGGCGAGCAGTTCGTGACGATCACCGGCACGATCTCGGGGCCGAGTGTTGCGGCCGAGACCGTGTACGGGCGCTTCGCCTGGGACGTCAACCAGTGGCCGTTCCCCGGTGAAGACCTCCCCGTCGTCTATCCACCGGGTAAGCCTCAGCACTGGCAGATCGGCCATCCCGACCCGGGGCCGTCCACAGGATTGTGATCCCGGCGCAGCCCCCGCCGCGCCCTATTCGAAGGTGAGCGAATCCGGGTCGTCGGCGTAGGCGCGGGCCACGTCGGACGACAGGCCCAGCGCACGGCGGGCCCACGCCAAGGGGGCGGCGGCCAGGCCACACGCGGGGGTGACCAGGATGCGGTCGGTGAGGGTGCGCCGCGGGAAGCCGAGGCGGTCGACGAGGCGCACGCCCGGTTCGGCGAGCTGCCGCCAGGTGGGCGGGGTGGCCGGTGCCGTGGTGGGGACCAGCCCCAGCGCGAGATATTTGCCCGCGTCCAGTAGTTCACCGACGGCGTCGAGGTTGCCGGTGGCGATGGCCGCCATATCGAAACCTACTGCGGCAGCGGAACTTCCGCGCAGAAACGACAGTGGCGGCGCATCGGCGCAGCTGTGGATCAGCACCGGGACGGACTGGGCGGTGACGACCGTGTCGAGGATGTGCAGCGCCTCCGGCTCGGGAACCGGGCGCACGGTGTTCAGCACGCTGGCGCCGCGCAGACTTCCCTCCAGCACCGCCCCCAGCGACGGTTCGTCCAGTTGCACGACGACATCGGCGCCCAGCCGTTTGGCCACCTCGGCGGCATGATCGGACAGCCCCTCGGCCAATGATTCCGACAGGTCGCGCACCGCACCGGAGTCGGTGAGCACGCGATGACCGTTCGCCAGTTCGACCTGCGCGGCGAGCGTCAGCGGTCCGACCGACTGCACCTTGAGGGTGCGGCCGGCACCGGTGAGACCCGCTGTCTCCCAGGCTTCTTCGAGCGCGTCGAGATCGGTGCGAAGCAGATCGTGCGCGCGGCGCGCGGTCGCTCCGGGGCGGGGGCTCAAGCGGTATCCGCGGGTGGTGGTGTCGAACTGCATGTCGACCAGCAACGCCGAGGCCCGCCCGACCATATCGGAACCCGCACCGCGCCCGGGCAATTCGGGTAGATGGGCGAGTTCGGGCAGCTCCCCCACAATGGTGGCGGCGGCCTCGCGGGGGTCGGTGCCCGGCCAGGAACCGACACCCGTGGCGATACCTCCCCGCAGGCTCGGCCGCGCGTCGGATCGGTTCTCGCTCGTCATATGTCACCCATCTCGATCACCGCGCCGAACGTCGGCGGCCGCATGACGTGGTCACGCACGGCGCAACCGTATCCGAGCGTGGACGCGGAGCCGGCCGTACTCCCCGAAGTGTCCCCCGACCCGGACGACGTCCGCGCTCACCGCGCGGAATCCGCGACCAGCTCCCCGGCGCGCTCACGTCCGGTACCGCTGATGGTGCCGCTGCCGATCACCCGGTCTCCCAACGGATCCGGCAGATAGGCCACTACCGCCTGCCCGCGCGCCACGCCGGTCAGGGGCTCGCGCAGCCGCGCGATCAGACCGCCGTCGACCGCCTCCACGACGGCCGGGGCGATGCCGCCGTGCGCACGCACCTGGACGACACAGTCGAACGGCCCGGACGGCACCTCACCGGAGGTCCACACGGCCCGGTCCGCCCGCACCGTCCAGACGTCCAGATCTTCGGCGGGCCCGACGTGGACGGTGCCGGAGTCCGGGTCGATCTCGGTGACGTAGCGGGGGCGGCCGTCCGCGGCGGGGCCGGGCAGCCCGAGCCCCTTGCGCTGGCCGATCGTGAATCCGTGCACGCCTTCGTGGTCGGCCAGTTTGCGGCCGTCGCTGTCGACGATGGCGCCGGGACGCACACCGATCGAGGCGCCGAGGAACGCGCGGGTGTCGCCGGAGGGGATGAAGCAGATGTCGTGGGAGTCGGGCTTGTTCGCGACGGCGAGACCGCGCTCGGCGGCCTCTTCGCGGATGCGCGGCTTCGGGGTGTCACCCACCGGGAACATCGCCCGCGACAGCTGGTCGGCGGTGAGCACGGCCAGCACATAGGACTGATCCTTGTCGGCGTCGACGGCGCGGCGCAGCACACCGTCGGACAGCTGCGCGTAGTGACCGGTCACCACGGCGTCGAATCCGAGCGCGGCGGCGCGGTCGGCCAGGGCCGAGAACTTGATCTTCTCGTTACAGCGCAGGCACGGATTCGGCGTCTCGCCGGCCGCGTAGGCGGCGACGAAGTCGTCGATCACGTCCTCTTTGAAGCGGTCGGCGAAATCCCAGACGTAGAACGGAATTCCGAGCACGTCGGCGGCGCGGCGCGCATCGCCGGCGTCCTCCTTGGAACAGCATCCGCGCGATCCGGTGCGCAGTGTTCCGGGGGTGGCCGACAGGGCCAGATGCACTCCGACCACCTCGTGGCCGGCGTCGACCGCACGCGCGGCGGCCACGGCGGAATCGACGCCGCCGCTCATCGCTGCCAGCACTCTCATCGCGTACCTCCTTTCGCACCGGCCAGTCCGGCCGCTTCGGCCCGCTCCACCACGGAGGGCAGAACTTCCAGCACTCTGTCGATCTCGGCCGCGGTCGTGGTGTGACCGAGCGAGAACCGCAGGGAACCGCGCGCCTGACGCGGTTCGACCCCCATCGCGAGCAGTACATGGCTCGGCGCGGCCACCCCGGCGTTGCACGCCGATCCGGTCGAGCACTCGATCCCCGCGGCGTCGAGCAGCATCAGCAGGGAATCGCCCTCGCAACCGGGGAAGGTGAAGTGGACGTTTCCGGGCAGGCGCCGCTCACCGGTAGCGCCGTTGAGGACGGGCCCGGGCATCGCGTCGCGCACGCCGGCGATCAGGCGATCGCGCAGCTCGATCAATTCCGCTGTGCGCGCGGGCATTTCCCGCACGGTCTCCCGCAGCGCCGCGGCGATTCCCACCGCGCCCGGCACATCGGAGGTGCCCGATCGCAGATCGCGCTCGTGGCCGCCGCCGTGCAGCAGCGGCACGCAGCCGACCTGCCGGCCCAGCAGCAGGACCCCGCATCCGTGCGGACCGCCGACCTTGTGCCCGGCGAAACTGGCCGCGGCCAGGCCACTCGTTGCGAAATCGATGGGCAGCTGGGCGGCCGCCTGCACCGCGTCGCTGTGCATCGGAACGTCGAATTCCTGAGCGACGGAAGCCAATTCGACGATCGGCTCGATCGTGCCGACCTCGTTGTTGGCCCACATCACGCTGACCAGGGCGGTATCGTCGGCGTGCGCCGACAGCGCTTCGCGCAGCGCCCCCGGCGAGACGATGCCCTCGGAGTCGACGTCGAGCAGGGTGACCTGGGCGCCCTCGTGCTGCTGCAACCAGTCCACCGCGTCGAGCACCGCATGGTGTTCGACCGAGCTCACCAGGATGCGGGTGCGGCGCGGATCGGCGTCGCGACGAGCCCAGTAGATGCCCTTGACCGCGAGATTGTCACTTTCCGTACCGCCCGAGGTGAAGATCACCTCCGAGGGCCGCGCCCCGAGATCGGCCGCGACGGATTCGCGCGCCTCCTCCAGCAATCGCCGCGCGGTGCGGCCGGAGCCGTGCAGGGACGACGCGTTACCGACCGTGCCGAGCACAGCCGTCATCGCCTCGACGGCGGCCGGGAACATGGGTGTCGTGGCCGCGTGATCGAGGTAGACCGTCTTGGGCGCCGCTGCGACCGGACCCGGGAAAGCCGACATCATGACCGATCCAGCCTATCCCACCGTTGACCTGCACACCTTGGGGGTATCCTTCCGCCTTCCGCGTACCACCTACGCTTCACCCCCATCGGCAACCCGGCTGCCCTCCCCCGATATTCCCGATGGCCGCCGGAGATTTTTCGGCGTCCCCGATATTCCGGCGGACAAATCCGGCAGCACCGAACCAAGCATGTGCTCGATATTTGCTGAAGCCGGAAAGCTTACTCACCACGAATCCCCCGAATTTCCACCGAACGAACACTACCATTCGAAAACGACTGGACACCAGGTTGTTTCGGGCCGGCGACCAGCTCGCGGAAAGTTTGCGGATAACCGCGTTTCTGACTAGGCTGCCTCGCAGAACGATCACCACGGCGCGGCGCGGACAGCGCTCGAGCGGGAGCGATTCCGATATTTCCCCGACTCGCCGTGGATGTGCTGGGGGTTATTCGCAGACATATGACGGTTGAGCCCGGTATGCGGCAGATCGAGTCCGGGCTGTGAGGTGAGGAGAACGGTGAGCGGCAAACTGATCACGACAACTCCGTCGGCGGCTCTGCTGGTCGAGGAGATCGTCGATCGCTACGGCTCGGTCGAGCAGTTCTGCAACCAACTGCGCCGGGACCTGGACGACCCAACCGTGCAACTGCCGCGCCTCACCCATTTCATGCCGCCGGACGGCCCCCATCCCCCACCTCATCTCGCCTGGTCACAGGCTCCGTGCGCGGAACCGGCGCCGATGACCGAAGCCGGCGCGGCGCCGCCCCGACCCTACGGCGGCGCCGAGTCCCCGGCCGTCTTGGATCCGGCCGCCTCGGTCGGCGAGCCCGCTCCGCCCGCGCCCTCGCGAGCACAGCCCATGACCGCCGAAGCGCACGTGCGCCGCAGCCTGTGGCATCGATTGCTGGCCTGGTTGTGATTAGTCTCACCGATCTGCGAAATACCTTCTGTCACAACGTATTCGGGCCCGAAGAGCGTTGTCTCGTCCACCCCGGCCGGGTCCCGGCGCCCTGATCTCCTCGGTTGCCGGCCCGGCTTCGCCTACCCCCGGAAGTGATCGTCGATTCCGGGCGGTTGATGATCGTGGGTGCCCGGCCGTCGGCCGGTGAGGAAGGAGTTCGGCGCCATGGACAGTGCGTTCTTCCGCGTCAAGCACGAGGAGACCGAGGAACTGCACCCCGAACCCCGCGCGGGCAGCGGCTGGGGTGCGGACCAGATGCGCGGGCCGGCCGTCAGCGCTGCGCTGGCGCGAGAGGTCGAGCGGACGGTCGAGGCCCTGGGCCGTCCGGATCTGCAGCCGGTGCGGTGGACGCTCGATCTGTTCCGCGCGGTCCGGATGCGCCCCTCGGTGACCTCCGCGACGATCGTCCGTGAAGGTCCCCGCCTCTGCCTGGTCGACGCGGTGCTGAGCCAGGACGGCGAACCGGCGGCTCGCGCGAGTGCGCTGTTCCTGCGAGCGAGCGAGGCCCCGCCCGGGCAGGTGTGGTCCGGTGGCACCACCCCGACCGCGCCCGATCCGGGCATGCGCGCTACCCGCGACCCGGAACGGCTCTACCACGCCGAATCCGAGGGCTGGGGCGAGTGGTCCGACGCCTTCCTCGGCAGCCCCCGAAAACGCATCTGGCACTTCGCAATTCCGGTGGTCGAGGGCGAGGAGCCGACCCCGTTCCAGTTCGCGGCCTCGGTCGCCGACGTCACGAATATGGTGTCCAATCTCGGCAGCGCGGGCTTGGAATACATCAATCCCGATGTGACGATGGCGATCACCCGGCTGCCGGCCGAGAGGGAAATCGGCCTCGCCCTCACCGAACGCGTCGAACATCACGGCCTCGCCGTCGGCACCGCGGTGATGTTCGATCGCGACGGCGCCCTCGGCACCACCACCGTCTCCGCCATCGCGAACGCCCGCCGCGCCGTACGCCTCGTCCCCGGCGCCGACTGAGAGCGACCGTTTCTCGTCGGCGCCGCTCGACCGGCATCCCGGCGTGATCAGCTCTCCGGGGTGGGGCCGGTGAGGACGGTTTGCGCGGTTTTGCGGAGGGCGGCGACGAGGCGGCTGCGGTCGTCGGCGCGGGTGGCCAGGACTACGTGGGCCGGGTCGACGTCGGTGAGGGGGACGGCGGTGAGGTCTGGGCGGAGAGTGTGAATTCGGAAGCCGGCGGCGATGGCGACGGCCTCGCCGGCGGCGATGATCTCGAGTTTGTCCTCCATCGCGTCGATGATCGGGCCGTCGGGGGCGGAGCGTCCGTCGGGGCGAGGGTCGATGCGCCAGTAGGCATTCCAGGCCGGATCGGAATCGCGGAGCCGGGGCAACGGTTCGTCGGCGATATCGGCGAGGGTGACCGATTCCTTGCCCGCGAGCCGATGGGAGGTCGGCAGGATCACCACCCGCGGTTCGTCGTAGAGGACGGTGACGTGCAGCCGCTCGGTGGGGAAGGGCAGCCGGGTGACCAGCGCGTCCACGCGATGTTCGAGCAGCGCGGCGGGGACGTCGTTCCAGGGCACGTGCTGGGCGCGCACCTCGGCATCGGGGTGGCGGCGGCGCAGTTCCCGGACGGCGGGGGTGACGATCAGCCCGCTGGTATAGCCGACCGCGAGGCGCCCCGGCTGGGCGACGGCGCGGGTCTTGGCGACCGCCGCGGCCGCCGCCCGGAGCAGCGCATGGGCCTGCGGCAGGAACACCTCACCGGCCTCGGTGAGGCGGCTTCCCTGCGGAGTGCGGTCCAGGAGGCGAGCGCCGAGTTGCTGTTCCAGCCGGTGGATCTGGCGACTCAGCGACGGCTGCGTGACGTGTAGCGACTCGGCCGCGCGACCGAAGTGCCGATGATCGGCGACCACGGTGAAACAGTGCACCAGCCGTAGATCGAGGTCCACGGGCGACGTCTCGGGCATGACGCCAGCTTAGCCGGGGGGCCCGAGTGCTCAGCTGCACCTACCTGGGGCGATACGGAAAATGTATTGCGTCAGACGAAAGATTCATTGGCAGCGCGCCCGTCGCCGGTGCGAGAGTGAGTTGGCGGCGGAGATCCGGCGGCGGCGTCGACAGGAGCGGGACCCACCCCGCGCCGACGCCTCACGACACTGCTCTCGCGCCGTCAGGTCAACGGCACCGGTTGCACTACCGGCCGCTGGTCCGCGGCACCGGTTTTCGCTACCGGCCGCCGGTCCGCGGCACCGGTTGCACCACCAGCCGCCGGTTCGCGACACCGGTTGGCACTACCGGCCGCCGACCCCGAGACACTCGTCGAGACCTACGTATTCCTCACCAGCACAACCCATTTCAACGAATCTCCGTACATCCCAGGAGGGACAATCGATGACAAGCAACACCGTCGTGGAAGCCGCACGCAGCGCGCTGGGACCGGTCGGCGTCACCCTCCCGGTGTCGTTCACCCGGACGCCCTCGGCACAGGAGCAACGCAGCGCGGGCCGCCGGTTGGAAGAGGCCGGCGTCCGGGCGGTATGGACCAACGAGGTGATCGGCAAGGACGCCTTCGCGCACCTGGCCGTTCTGCTCGCCGCCACCGAACGGATGACGGCCGGAACCTGCGTGGCCAACATCTGGGCTCGGGCACCGCAGACCGCGCACGGCGCCGCCGCCTACCTCGCCCAGGCATATCCGGGGCGATTCGTGCTCGGCCTGGGTGTGGGGTATCCGCAGCAAGCCGACAGCGTCGGCCGCGAATTCGGCAGCCCACTGACGACCATGCGGGACTACGTGGCGGGGATGGACGCACAAACCTGGCCACCCGCGCCCGAGACGTCCTATCCCCGCATTCTCGCCGCGAACGGTCCGAAGATGCTCGCCCTCGCTGCCGATATCGCCGACGGCGCCCTGCCGGCCGGCCTGCCCGCGGAACATACCGCGCGCGCCCGGGACGCGCTCGGCCCCGGAAAACTGCTGGTGGTGGGCCAATCGGTGGTCGTGGACGATGATCGCGGGCGAGCCCGCGCGACCGCCCGCGAGGTGGTGCGAACGTGGGCCGCCCGGCCGTCGTTTCGCGCCACACTCGTCGAATTGGGCTATCCGGCAATCGAAATCGACGAACTCGGTGACAGGGTCGTGGACGCACTCGTCGCCCACGGCCGCGCGGAATCCATCGCGGCCACGATCCGCTCCCATCTGGACGCCGGGGCGGACCATGTGGTGCTGCTGCCACCGATCGGCACCGAATTCGGCTCCGGTATCGAGCAGTTGGTGTCGATCGCGCCGGCCCTCGGCGAGATCGGCTGAACGCGCCGACTCCGCCCTCCCTCGCCGCAGCAGGTCGCGGGCGTATGGTCGCCGCATGCGCCTGAGCACCCGAAATCAACTCGACGGCACCGTCGTCTCGGTCACTCGCGGTGAGGCCATGGCAGTCGTGCGGGTCCGCCTCACCGGCGGGGACGAGATCACCTCGTCGATCACCCGCGATGCCGTGGACGATCTCGGCCTCACCGAGGGCTCGACGGTCAAGGTGCTGATCAAATCGACCGAGGTGACACTCGGCATCGAATAGATCCACCGGCCACGTCCTCCGGTGGCACACGTAGCCTGGTCTGGTTCGTTCCCGGACGCGGCCGGTGCCGGCCGGGTCGTGCAATGGAGGTTGTGCCGTTGTGACCGTCACGCTGCGTCCGGACGCGCGGTTGCGGTTCTCGCCCGACGGACGAGTACTGCTGGGCGGCAGTCCGCTACGAATGCTGCGCCTCTCCCCCGCCGGCGCCCGCCGAGTACGGGCCTGGTTCGCGGGCGAGCCGGTCGGCAGTGATGCGAGCGCGCAGGCGCTGGCGCAGCGGATGCTGGCGGCGGGCGTCGCGCACCCGGCAGTCGGGCAGGGCCGCCACACCACGGCCGATGTCACGGTCGTGATCCCGGTCAAGGACAACCTCCCTGGACTCACCCGGCTGCTCGCCGCGACCGGTGACGTGAGCGCCCGCATCGTGGTCGACGACGGTTCGGCCGAGCCGATCACCGATGGTGTCGCCGAGGACGGGGACCGCACGCACGCAACACCGACCGTGACGATCGTCCGGCACGCGTCCGCGCGCGGCCCGGCGGCAGCCCGCAACAGCGGATGCCGCGCGGTCGCCACCGAGCTGATCGCCTTTCTCGATTCGGATATCGTGCCCGATCCGGGCTGGCTCGACCCGCTCCTGCCGCTGTTCGACGATCCCGCGGTCGCGGCCGTGGCTCCTCGGGTGCGGACCTTCGAGCACGGTGTGCTCGGCAGCTACGAGGCCCACCGGTCGAGTCTGGATATGGGTGGCGAACCGGCGGTGGTGCGGCCGGGCGGGCGCATCTCCTACGTCCCGACCGCGGCGCTGGTCGTGCGACGGTCGGCGTGGGAACGAGCGGGCGGATTCGACGAAAGCCTGCGCTACGGCGAGGATGTCGATCTGGTCTGGCGGCTCGTGAGTGACGGGAAAGTCGTTCGGTATCAACCCGATTCGGTGGTCCGGCACGAGCCGCGCACCACGCTGCGGGCATGGCTGCGGCAGCGCTACGACTACGGCACCTCGGCCGCTGTCCTGGCGCGGCGACATCCGGGACACCTGTATTGCGCGCGCCTGCCTCGCAGCACCGCGTTCCGCTGGGCCACGATCGCGCTGGGCCGCCCCTGGCTCGGCATCGTGACGGCCGTCGAACCGGTGCGGCAGCTGCGGCGGCTGCGTACCGTCGGGCTGCCGGCGTCGATGGCCGCGACGGTGGTCGGTGAGGCCGAAGTGTCCGCGGTGCGTCAGCTCGCGGATGCGCTGCGCCGAATCTGGTGGCCGGCAGCGTTGTTCAGCCGCCGCGGCCGCCGGTTGCTGCTCGCGGCCTACCTGCCGGTGGTGGCCCGCGCGGTGGCGGCCGGGCGGGATCCGCGGGCCGGACTGTTGCGCATCGCCGACGATCTCGCCTACGGGACGGGAGTGTGGGCCGGCTGTCTGCGGACGCGGACCGCCGAGCCGGTGGTGCCGCTGCTGTATCGAACCGACGGAGACAGTGATGCGACTGGCTGATCTGACCTCGGCGGACCTCGCCGAGGCCGACCGCGCGCCGCTGCTGGCGATCCCGCTCGGCGCGACCGAACAACACGGACCGCATCTGCCGCTGGGCACCGACACCACCGTGGCGGTGGAACTGTGCCGCCGCCTGGTCGCCACGCGTCCGGATATCGTTGCGGCGCCGGAGATTCCGTACGGCTCGAGTGGTGAACACGCCGGATTCCCGGGGACATTGTCGATCGGGCACCGCGCCCTGGAACTGCTGATCGTCGAATTGGTGCGCTCGGCAGACGAATTCGCGGGCGTGATCCTGGTGAACGGGCACGGCGGAAACCTCGAGCCACTGCGGGCCGCCCAACGCCTGCTCACCGCGGAGGGCCGATCGACGCTGGTGTGGTCGCCGACCGGTCCGGCCGACGACACTCATGCCGGTCATGGGGAAACCTCGGTCATGCTCCACCTGACCCCGGCGCGGGTGACGATGCACCGCGCCGAACCCGGCGCCACCCGGCCGCTGCGCGAGTTGATGCCGCGGCTGCGGTCCGGCGGGGTGAAAGCGGTGAGCGCCAACGGAATACTCGGCGATCCCACCACCGCCGACGCCGCCGAGGGCGCGCGGATCCTCGACCGCTGGGCCGGCGCATTGATCGCCGCGGTCGCCGAAAGATTCCCCGAACCGCGCTGAGGCAGGCCCCATCGCCGCCGGGAATCGGCCTAGCCTGGGCGAACCACTGCATCGCGATCGATGGAGGTAACGACATGGCCTGGACCGCCGCTCAGCTCGATCGGATCGAATCGTCCGAGGAACTGCAGATCACCAGCTATTACGAGAGTGGCGCACTGCGGGATTGGACCACCATCTGGGTGGTACGCGTCGACAACGATCTCTACATCCGCTCCGCCTACGGCCGATCCGGCGGCTGGTACCGCCACGCCATGCACACCCGCGGCGCACGGATCCGCGCCCACGGCGTGGAAACCGACGTGACCCTGCACCCGGTCACCGACTCCTACATCAACGACCGCGTCCGCAAGGCCTACGAGTCGAAGTACCGCGACCAGCCCACCGCCCTCGAACCCATGCTGGCCCCCGCCGCCGAGAACACCACCCTGCGCATGGACCCTGTCGGGTAGTACGGGGATGGGCAGTCGCGGTCGACGTCGTCCTCACCGGCATCGATACGGGGTCGTCCGGGCGCCGTCGACAGCTGTCGGTGCGAATAGGTATCGTCCGGACCTGTCGTAGACAGGGACCGAAGGGTGGGGCCGATGATCCGATCGAAGCGTTTCCGGAGCACAGGACGATGTGCCGTCGGATTCGTGAGCGCCGCGGCCGCGACCATTCTGATGGTCGCGCCGGCCGGCGCTGTCCCTGCACCCGGCAGCGGATCCGGGTCGCCGACCGCAGCTCCGGGCCCCGAGGTCGAGCTCAATGCCTACTGTGACGACCACGGTGGCAGCGCCCACCTCGCGAACGGCCGCACCGTCTATTGCACCCAGGTCGAAGGCACGGACGCCTACGTGTGGTCCTACTCGCGAGGACCCCTCAACCACGACCCCAATACCCGGGGCTATACCTGCGACGACAACGGCTGCCACTTCCCTGACGGTTCCGCCGTCCCCGGCTATCAGCGCTGCGGAATTCTCTGCGGCGAGCCGCCGACCAGTGGTGACATCCAAAGCGGTTTGGCCGACTGCTTCAATGCCGGCACACCGTTCGAGGAGTGTGAGCGGCGCATGCGGTGAGCGCCGGCGGCTCGTGTGGGCCGCCGGTGCTTCCGGGTTATCGCCCGGTGAAGTAGTGGGCCTCCTCCAGATCCTCGATGAGGTTGGGGTGCAAGGGTTTCCATCCGAGCAGGGACGTGGTCGCCTCGGCCGTTGTGGGGTTGTCCAGCTGGACCATGGGGGCGAGGAAACCGAAGTGAGCGGGGGCATCCTCGGCGGCGATGCTCACGACGGGGACGTCGAGGTGGCGGCCGATCACCTCGGCGATGCGGCGCAGCGGGATGCCTTCGTCGCCCACGGCGTGCAGACGGGTGCCGGCGGGGGCGGATTCGAGAGCCAGGCGGTACAGGTTCGCCGCGTCGAGGGTGTGGCCGGCGGGCCAGCGGTTGGCGCCCTCGCCGACGTAGGCGGACACGCCCTTCTCGCGGGCGGTGGCGATCAGGATGGGGACGAAACCCTGGCGGTCGAGGGTGCTGTGCACGGTCGGTGGCAGCCGTACCACGCTGGATCGGATTCCGCGCTCGGCGAATCCGATCACTTCGTTCTCGGAGTCGATGCGCGGCCCGGCCGGCAGCGAGTCGGCCTCCGTGCCGGTTCGTCCCAGAGCCGCGAGCAGACCCGTTCCGGACGTACCGACCAGCGGCTTACCCGACCCCGCCAGGGCCTCACCGAACGCCCGGACGACCCGGAGGTCGGCATCCGCCGCACCGAGGAAGTCTCCGGCGATCATGTTCTCGTGTTTGAACGCCAGGTGGATCACGCCGTCGGCCGCGGCCGCCGCCTCGGCCAGCGCCTCCGGCTCGTCCAGATTTCCGCGCTGCACCTGCGCTCCCGCGGCCTCCAACGCCGCGGCCGAGGCATCCGATCGTGCCAGTCCGATCACTTCGTGTCCCGCTGACAGCAGTTCGGGCACGACCGCGGACCCCACATGTCCCGACGCCCCGGTGATGAATACGCGCATGGAAAGACCTTCCCGCGAGGAATACGCCGCGCCTCTCGCACGGCGGCCGCCGATGTCAGCGACTGCCATCACGCTTCACCTCGATGTCAGCCGCTGTCATCACCTACTGCCAGGCGAACCAGGAATCGCTCGACGCCCGGATACTTCTCGCCCAGCGAGGTCGTGGTGAATCCGAGCGCCGCGTAGAAGGCGAGCGCCGAGCGGTCCGTTTCGGCGACGATCGGCAGCGCGGGATCGTCCGCGCGGATTCGCGCCACCAACCGCCGGCCGACCCCGCGCCCGCGCAGCGATGTCGCGATATGGAGCAGGACGATCCGGTCCGCGCACCGCTCGTATCCGGCCACGCCGATCGGTTCGTCCGCCAGAAACACCGCCAGCAGACCGGTCGCCGGATCGTCGCGATATCGGCGCAGGACCGCGTCGAGGCGGGCCCGGCCGCCACCCACGGCCGCCGACAACAGCGACCGCACCCGGATATCCGCCGCGAGATCGCGACCGGCTCGAATCATCGTCATCCGGGCACGGTATTCCCGGACCGGCACGCGCTCAGCACCTCGTCGAACGACAGTGGCCGCGAGGGAGCGCTCAGGCCGAATTCGCTGCGCGGCGTTCGATTTCCGCGGTGCTCCAGGCGCCGATCATGCGGGCGGTCATGACGATGGCTTCGCGGCGTTCCTCGGGGTCGACCTCGAGGGCGGAGGCGCGCAGGACCGCGGAGAAACCGGTGTTCACCAGGACGAAGGCCATGACGTCGAGTTCGTGGTCGTCGCTGGGGCCGAGGATCTGGATCAGCAGGACCTTCACCAGCAGGCGCAGGCGGGGTTCGAATTCGGGGATGCCGCTGTTGTAGAACTGCACTCCGGCGGCCAGGGCGCGAACCAGTTTCGCGTTGTCGACCAGTTCGTCGCAGATGGCGGCGAGGATGTCGGCGGTCATATCCTCGACCGAGCGGTCCGCGCGATCGAGCCGTTCGGTGAAGCGGCGTTCGATGTTCACCAGCAGTCGTTCCAGCAATTCCTCGACGATGACCGTGCGGTCGGAGAAGTACCGGTAGACGGTGCCGATGCTGAGACCGGCCTCGGCGGCGATCCGGTTGGTCGAGGTGTTCTCGATCCCGCGCTCGCCGAACAGCCGCGCCGCGGTGTCGAGGATGTGCTGGCGGGTTTCCTTCGCACGCTCCTGCGTCGGGCGTCGACGCTGACCGACCGCCTTGGACGGCATCACGCACTCCTACCTGATCTCGCGCCTGTTGGTCGGTTGCTCATCCTAGGATGCCCGGGAACGATATTTCGCCTGTTCGGCGGCTTGCGACGGCGAATTGGCCGAGTCCACAAAGGACCGGCGTTTCCGCTATTACATTGGCGCCACAGCAGTTTCCCCACCGAGAGGCCAACCATGTCGGATCGAGTCGTCGGAGTCGTCCTCGCCGCCGGGGCGGGACGGCGATTCGGCCGTCCCAAGGCCACGGTCGGCGACTGGCTGACCACCGCGGTGAACGCACTGCGCGACGGCGGCTGCGCGGAGGTCGTGGTGGTGCTCGGCGCCGCCGAGGTCCCACCCGTTCCCGCGACCACCACGGTGGTGGCGCAGGAGTGGGCCGAGGGAATGAGCGCGTCGGTGCGCACGGGAATCGGTGCGGCGCAGCGCCTCGACGGTGCCTACGCCGCCCTGCACGTGGTGGATACGCCCGATGTCGGCGCGGATGTCGTCGCCCGGGTGATCGAGCGAGCGACGACCGACCCGTCCGGTATCGCGCGCGCGAGTTTCGCCGGACGCCCCGGCCATCCCGTGGTGATCGCCCGCCGGCACTGGGCCGACCTGCTGCCGACCCTGTCCGGTGACCGCGGCGCCGCCGCCTATCTGCGCACTGTCCCCGCGCAGACCGTGGAATGCGGTGATCTGGCCACCGGCCGCGATATCGACGAACCCGGCGACCTCGAGCGCTGACGCGGCCCGGTCAGCCCTGTCGTGCTCGCCGCCGGAGCGCGGCCACCAGCACCACGATCAGCAGCGCCGCCGCGAATCCGCCGTAGCGCACCAGATTTCCGGACCCCGCGGCCGCGAGCAGATCCAGCGGCTCCGCCGGGGTCCGCGGCGCGGCGGCGACGCTGCGCTGCCGTGGCGCGGTGACAGTGGCCGCGCCCGTATCCGGCGACTCCGTGACGGCGCGCAGCGGTTCGGCCGCCGGCTGTGCCGAGGCGGTGATCTCGTCGGCGAGATTGGTGGCGAACTGCCCGATCAGCGTTCCCGCGACATCGGCCAGCGCACCCCGGCCGAACTGGGCGGGCTTACCGGTGATCGCCAGATCGGTATCGACGAAAACGTCTGTGCTGCCGTCGTTCTCGACCAATCGGCAGGTGATGGTCGCCTTCGCCGTGCCGTTGCCGCGCGCTTCACGGCCGCGGCCCTCGAGCACCGCGACCCCGGCCTGTTCGTCCTGCGAGACGACCTTGATGATCCCGTTGTAGCTCAACCCCACCGGGCCGAGTTTGACCTTGATCCGGCCGTGGAAATCGTCGCCCTCGCGCGAGGTGATGGTCGCGCCGGGCACACACGGTGCGATGCGTTCGAGGTCGAGCAGTACCGGCCAGGCCTGCGCGGCCGGAACGGGGATGGTGAACGTGTTGTCGAGTTTCATGAAGGTCCTCGGTCGGATCAGGCCCGCCGCGCGGCGGGTGCGGCGATATCGGCCGCCGCCTCGTCGCCGGTGGACGATTCGGCACCGGCCTCGCGCGCATCGGCGGCGGCACGGACCGCGCGCACGATGCCCTGATATCCGGTGCAGCGGCACAGATTTCCCGAGATCGCCTCGCGAATCTCGGTGTCGGTGGGGTCGGGATTCTCCCGCAGGAAGGCGGTCGCGGACACGATGAAGCCGGGAGTGCAGAAGCCGCACTGCAATCCGTGTTCGGCGCGGAAGGCCTCCTGCACCGCCGACAATTTCCCGTCGGGTCCCGCGATGCCCTCGACGGTGGTGATCTCGGCGCCGTCGGCCTGGACCGCGAAGATCAGGCAGGAGCGGACCGCGGCGCCGTCGAGCAGGACCGTGCAGGCGCCGCACACGCCGTGTTCACAGCCGAGGTGGGTGCCGGTCAGCCCGCAGCGGTCGCGCAGATAATCGGCCAGCGTCAGCCGGGGCGCAACGCCGTCGCGGCGGCGGAAGCCGTTGATACGCACCTCGATATCGACCTCAGTCATTGCTCGCCTCCTCTATCGCGCGGCCCCACGCCCGCGCCACCATCGCCGCACCGAGCCGGCGGCGGTATTCGGCCGAACCGTGCACATCCGACGAGATCGCGGTCAGGTCCGCGGTCGCCGCGGCGCCGACCTCCTCGGCGGCCACCGCATCGGCGGGCCGGCCCAGCAGTGTGGCCTCGGCCCGATGCGCCCGCACCGGGGTCGGCGCGAGGCCGAACAGTCCGATCGCGCAGCGGTCGACGCGGGAGTCCCCGTCCAGCCGGACCGCTATCGCAGCCCCGGCCATGGCGAAATCGCCGCTGCGCCTGGTGAATTCCTCGATCGCGAAGCCGCTGCGCCCGGACCGGACCGGGAAGGTGATCGCGGTGACCAGTTCGTCGGGTTCGAGCGCGGTGGTCCACATGCCGGTGAAGAAGTCCGCGGCCGCGAGGGTGCGCCGTCCGCGCGGTGACAACGCCTCGATCTCGGCGTCCAGGGTCAGGGCCACCACCGGATATTCGGCCGCGGCGTCGGCATGGGCGATGGAGCCGCCGATGGTTCCGCGGTTGCGGATCTGAAAGTGCCCGATCAGCGGTGTCGCCCGGTGCAGCAGTGGAACCGCCCGGCGGACCTCCGCGGACGCGCCGACCGCCGCGTGGGTTGTCCCCGCACCGATCCGCACAGTCGAGGCCCCGGCCTCGATACCGCGCAGGTCGTCGACTCGCCGCAGGTCGACGAGATGGTCGAAGACCGCCAGCCGCAATGCCAGCATCGGCACCAGGCTCTGGCCGCCGGCGATGACCTTGGCCTCGTCACCGAGTTCGGCCAGCAGCGTCACCGCCTCCTCGGCCGAGCCGGGGGCGTGATAGTCGAAGGCGGCCGGTTTCATGCCGATTCCTTCCCGGCGGCACGTGCCCGCTCCACCATCTCCACGATCCGTGCGGGTGCGAGCGGCAGCTCCCGAAGCTCGATCCCGAACGGCGACAACGCATCCGCGACGGCGTTGAGCACGGCCGGCGCCGCGCCGATCGCCCCGCCCTCGCCGACGCCCTTGAAGCTGCCCGGCCCCGGACTCGGCGTCTCGACGTGGCCGACCTCGATATCCGGAACCTCCATCGCGGTCGGCAGCAGATAGTCCAGGAAGGTCGTCGCGACCGGATTTCCGCTCTCGTCGTAGGCGAGATGTTCGTAGAGCGCGCCGCCGATGCCTTGCACCGTGCCGCCGTAGATCTGGCCCTCCACCACATTGGGGTTGATCATCGGGCCGACGTCCTCGCTGACGATGTAGCGCAGCAGCGTCACCGCTCCGGTCTCGATGTCGACCTCGCAGGTGCAGATGTGGGTGGCGTTGGCCCAGATCGCCATCTGCGAGGTCTTGTGCCGGCCGTTGGCCTCGAGCCCCGGCGGTACTCCGGGCGGCAGACTGTCGGCCTGAAAATAGGCGATATCGGCGATCTCGGCCAGCGTCAGCCCCTTGTCGGGAGCTCCGCGCACGCTCGCGCGACTGTCGGCGAACTCGATCTCCTCCGGCGCGACGCCCAGGCGGTGGGCGGCGATCGCGACGATCCGCTCGCGCAACACGGCCGCGGTCTGCCCGATCGCACCCGCGGTCATCGATCCGGACCGGCTGCCCCCGGTGCCGCCGCCGAACGGCGTCACCGCGGTATCGCCCTGAATGGTCCGCACATCCGACAGCGTGACCCCGAGCGCGTCGGCCGCGAGCTGAACGACGGTGGTCTCCAAGCTGTTACCGGCCGAACCCCCCGCCACGTAGACGTTGACCTTGCCGCTCGGTTCGATGCGGATGGTGGCGCCCTCGGTGCTGAGGAACGGGCTCGCGCCGGTGGTCGGTTCCACATACGTGCAGGTGCCGACGCCGAGGTAGCGGCCCTGCGCGCGAGCGGCGCGCTGTTCGGCGCGGAAGGCGTCGTAGTCCAGTTTCTGGACCGCCTGCTCGAGCGTCTCCATCGGCGAGATGTTGTCGTAGGACATGCCGTTGGGATTGGCCCACGGTAATTCGTCGCGGCGCAGCATGTTCCGGCGGCGCAGCTCGATCGGGTCGATGCCGATCTGCCGGGCCGCGTGGTCGAGCAGCACCTCGCGCGCCACGGATTCGAGCTGCCACGGCCCCCGATAGGCGACCCGCCCGACGGTGTTGGAGTAGAGAAACTTCGAACTGAACGAGGCGTCGGTGATGCGGTAAGGGCCGGGGAAGAGAATGCCCACGACCACACCACCGGTGATCGGCGAGGGTGTCGGGTAGGCGCCGACGTTCTGCACATGGTCGATGGAAGCCGCGACGATCCGGCCGTCGGCGTCGAATGCCATTGCCACATCGGCGTTCTCGTGCCGTGCCAGGCCCGAGGCCATCAGATTCTCCTGACGGTCCTCGATCCACTTCACCGGGGCGCCGAGCGCACGCGAGGCGAGCATGACGCAGGTCTCCTCGCGCAGCGGCAGTTGCTTGAGCCCGAAACCGCCGCCGGTGTCGCGCGCGATCACCCGGACCTGGTGTTCGTCGATGCCGAGCAGCCGGGCGCAGAACGCGCGGACCTCGTGCGGCGACTGGGTGGCGATCCAGATCGTCATCTCCGCCGTCGACGCCGACCATTCGGCGAGGATGCCGCGGGTTTCCATCGGCACCGGCAGATAGGCCTGCTGAAAGATCTGCTGGCGCACCACATGCGCGGCGGAGTCGAACAGCGGTGCCAGGTCGGCGGCCGGACGCCCGCCCATCGCCCCGGCCGAATTGCCGGCGAATCCGGCGTGCACCAGATTGGGCGACTGTTCCGCGGTGGTGTAGTCGACCACCGGGTCCAGCGGTTCGTAGTCGATGACGACCAGTTCGGCGGCGTCTTCGGCGATATAGCGGTCGGCGGCGATCACCAGCGCGACCGGATCGCCGACGAATCGGACCTCCTCCTCGGCCAGCGGCGGGCGCGGCACCGGCGGCATACCGACCATGTCCAGGTCGTAGAAGATCTCGTGCGCACCGGGATTGAGGTCCGCGGCGGTGTAGACGGCGAGTACCCCGTCCAGTTCCAGCGCCGCCGACACGTCGATCGTGCCGATGGTCGCGCGGGGCAGCGGGCTGCGCACGAAGCAGGCGTGCGCCGCGCCCGGGCGGGTCACATCGTCGACGAAGGTTCCCGCGCCGGTGACCAGGCGCGCGTCCTCTATGCGCGGGATCCGCGCGCCGACCACGGAGGCGCTCGCGGTTGTTGTCGTCGAGGTCATCGGGCGGCTCGCATCGCGGTCATCGGACTGATCCCCTCTTGTTCGCCGTCGGACAAGGACCGGCACCTCGCGGTCGGTTAACAATATATGCCGAAAGTGAGTACGTCGCTACAGTAGAAGGAGAATGTAATTCTCATCGGAGGTCGGCGTGCGGGAACTCGGCGAGCACCTGCGGCACTGGCATGCCGCCGCAACGACATACGCCTTGGCCACCGTGATCGGCGTACGCGGTAGCGCGCCGAGGACATTGGGCACCACCATGGCGGTCTCCGCGTCCGGCCAGGTGCGGGGCAGCCTCTCCGGCGGCTGCGTGGAGGGCGCGGTCTACGAGGAATGCCTGCAGGTGCTCGCATCCGGGGAGCCGGTCCGGCGCACCTTCGGCTACAGCGCCGACGACGCCTTCGCGGTCGGGCTCACCTGCGGCGGGGAACTGGAGGTGTTCATCCACCGGGTGACCGCAGCCGAGTACGAGACGATCGACGTCGCGCTGGATCCGGATCGGCCGGTCGCCCTGGTCCGCGATCTGAAATCCGGCGCGATCGTCGCGGTGCGACCGGATCGCTCGATCGGAGGACCCGCCGACCCGGCGGTGATCGCACATGCTCGCGCCATGCTCGAGGCCGCCACCAGCGCGGTCCACACCATCGGATGCGCGGAGGGTGAACGCACCGTGTTCGTGACGTCCTTCGCCCCGCCACCGCGCATGATCGTCTTCGGCGCCACCGATTTCACCACCGCGCTGTGCCGGGTCGGGCGGCTGCTCGGCTACCGCGTCACCGTCTGCGAACCGCGCCCGGTCTTCGCCGACCGGGCGCGTCTGCCCGAGGCCGACGAGGTGGTGCGCGATCGGCCCGATCGGTATCTGGCCGGTACGCACGTCGATTCGCGCACGGTGATCTGCGTGCTGACCCACGACCCGAAATTCGATGTGCCGGTCCTCGCGACAGCGCTGCGACTGCCGGTGGCCTATGTGGGGGCGATGGGTTCGCGGCGGTCGGATCGAGAGCGACGGAAACACCTGCGCGACAACGGCATCAGCGATGATCAGCTGCGCCGGCTGCATTCACCGATCGGACTGGAACTCGGTGGCCGCACACCGGAGGAGACCGCGGTGTCGATCGGCGCCGAGATCGTGGCGGTACGCCGCGGCGGTTCCGGGCAACCGCTCTCGGCGACGGACCGGCCGATCCACGCCGACCCCGGACTCGCCTCGTAACCACGGTCGGATGGCCGAATCACCGGCGGTTACCATCCACCCGTGGCGAAACTGAAGGTCTCGGTGGACGTTCCGATCTCCCCCGATCGGGCGTGGTCGCACGCGGCGAATCTGGGCGAGCTCGACCAGTGGCTGATCATGCACGAGGCATGGCGCGGCCGGGTGCCCGACGAGCTCACTCCCGGTACCGAACTGGTGGGCATCGCCTCGGTGAAGGGTCTGCGCAACCGCGTGCGCTGGACCGTGCGCACCGCCGAACCACCGCGCCGGCTCGTGCTGAGCGGCGCCGGCAAAGGCGGCACCAAACTGGGACTGGCGCTGCTGGTCGCGCCGAACGCCTCGGGTTCGGCGGTCACCGTCGACATCGATCTGGGTGGGCGACCGCTGTTCGGCCCGATCGGAGCGACGGTGGCACGAGCGCTGCGGGGCGATATCGAACGCTCACTCGACCGGTTCGTCGACCTGTACTGCTGAACGCTCAGCGCGGTTCGAGAACGATCAGCGGGATCGTGCGCCCGCCCGCCTGGCGCCGATAGAACTCGTAATCCGGTGTCATAGCCACGAATTCACGCCACAGGTCCGGATATTCGGTCGCGGTGGCGACCCGCGCCCGCACCGAGCGGACTTGCCTTCCGATCCGGATCGTGGTGTCGGGGTGGGCGAGGAGGTTGTGATACCAGGCGGGATGGTGCGGCTGCCCCGCCTTCGACGCCGCGATCGCCACCGCGGCCCCCGCGTCGACGTACATCAGCGGTGAGGTTCGCGGAATGCCGGATTTCGCACCCACGTGGTCGAGCAGGAGTATGCGCGCGTGCCGACGGCCCGGCATGCGCCCGCCGATCCGCCCGCCCGAGCATCGGTACAGCGCCACATGGACTTTCGTTGCCCGCCGACCGGCATAGACGCCGCGGCGGTTCGCGAATCGGGTCGTGGCGGAGACGATTCCGGCGAGCGAGGCCATATCGCCGAGCATGCATCAGCCCTCGCGTTCCCGCCAGGGGCCGGGCCGCACGAATGCGTCCCGTCCCGGTGAGAATTAACCGGTCCGCAACCACGCGGGGCTTGTGTACCGCATTCACGGCAATATGCTTCCCATTGTGACGAATTTGCGGATCAGTGAGGCGGCGGCGCTGCTGGGGGTCAGCGACGACACCGTGCGGCGCTGGATCGATCAGGGGCGGCTGCCGGAGATCCGGCTCGACAGCGGTCGCAAGGGGGTGCGCGGCGCGGATCTGGCCGAGGTCCTGCGTAGTCAGCACGCCGAGGCGCGCGAACCCGGTGTCACCGTCGCCGCCTCGGCCCGCAACCGGATGCGCGGCATCGTCACCCGCATCGTCAAGGACACGGTCATGGCGCAGGTCGAGATGCAGGCCGGCCCGTTCCGGCTGGTCTCGCTGGTCAGCCGGGAATCGGTCGACGAACTCGGTCTCGAGGTCGGCAGTATCGCCGTCGCCTCGGTCAAATCGACCCACGTCGTGGTCGAAATTCCGGAAAGTTGACGAGAATGCAGCTCTTGCGCACCAGCGGCGCCGCGGCGGCCGTCGTGGCGGTCACCGCGGGCCTGGCCGGATGCGGTTCCGACGACGCGAAGTCCGCCACCGGAACGGACCAGCTCTCGGGCACGGTCACGGTTTTCGCCGCGGCCTCGCTCACCGAGACGTTCACGAAGCTCGGACACGACTTCGAGGCCGCCCACCCGGGCGTGAAGGTCGTCTACAGCTTCGGCGGCAGTTCGGCACTCGCCCAGCAGATCCAGCAGGGGGCGCCCGCCGATGTCTTCGCCTCCGCGGCCCCGGCCAATATGCAGCAGGTGGTCGACGCCGGTGCGGTCACCGCGAAACCGGAGACGTTCGTGAGCAATCGGCTGGAAATCGCGGTGCCCGAGGGCAATCCGGGCAAGATCACCGGACTGGCCGACTTCGGCAAACCGGAGCCGCGGATCGCGTTGTGCGCGGTGCAGGTGCCGTGTGGTGCGGCCGCGGAGAAGGTTTTCCAGATCGCCGGCATCACCCCGCTGCCCGACACCCGCGAGCAGGATGTCAAGGCCGTGCTCACCAAGGTGACCCTGGACGAGGTCGACGCCGCACTGGTCTACCGCACCGATGTGCAGGCGGCCGGCGACAAGGTGCAGGGCATCGACTTCCCGGAATCGGCGAAGGTGGTCAACACCTATCCGATCGCACCGCTCGCCAAGGCCCCGCACGCCGCCGCGGCCGCCGCCTTCGTCGGCTACGTGCACTCCGATGCGGCGAAGAAGGTGTTCGCCGCCGCGGGATTCGACACCCCGTGAGCAGGCCGGGAACGCGGCGACGGGCGGTATCGGGACGGCGGCCGGCCGCGCTGGTGCTGCCCGCGCTCGGCGCGCTGGCGTTCCTGGTGATTCCGCTGATCGGCCTGCTGGTGCGCACCCCGTGGGCGAGCCTGACCGACCGGCTGTTCAGCGCCGAAGTCGGTACCGCCCTGCGACTTTCGCTGATCTGCGCGAGCTGCGCGACCGTGATCTGCCTGCTGTTGGGCATCCCGCTGGCCTGGCTGCTGGCGCGGGCGCACATCCCGGGCCGGGGCGTGATCCGCGCGCTGGTGACGGTGCCGCTGGTCCTGCCGCCGGTGGTCGGAGGCGTGGCACTGCTGCTGGTGTTCGGCCGCCGCGGGCTGCTCGGGCAGTATCTGTACGACTGGTTCGGCGTCTCGCTGCCGTTCACCACGCCGGGAGTGGTGGTGGCCGAGGCGTTCGTCGCCATGCCGTTTCTGGTCATCTCGGTGGAGGGCGCGCTGCGCAGTACCGACACCCGCTACGAGGAAGCCGCCGCCACCCTCGGCGCGACCCCCTGGTACACCTTTCGCCGCGTCACCCTGCCCGCGATCCTGCCGGGCGTGCTCGCCGGCGGCGTACTGTGCTGGGCTCGGGCGCTCGGCGAATTCGGCGCGACCATCACCTTCGCCGGGAATTTCCCCGGCCGCACCACCACCATGCCGCTGGCGGTGTATCTCGCGCTGGAAACCGATCCCGATGCCGCGATCGTGCTCAGCCTGGTGCTGCTGCTGGTGTCGGTCGCGGTGCTGGTGTCGTTGCGCGAGCGCTGGATTCGAGGAGCGGTATGACGCTGCGGGCCGAACTCGAGGTGCGGCGGGAGCGCTTCCGCCTCGGCCTGGCGCTCACCGTCGAACCCGGTGAGGTGGTGGCGCTGCTCGGGCCCAACGGCGCCGGGAAGACCACGGCGCTGCGTACGCTGGCCGGACTCGAACCGCTCACCGGTGGACGCCTCAGCGTCGCCGACCGGGTCTGGGACGAACCGCCGCGAGCTTTCGTCCCGGCCGAGCAGCGACAGGTCGGCGTCGTCTTCCAGGATTACCTGCTGTTTCAGCATCTTTCGGCGCTCGAGAACGTCGCCTTCGGCTTGCGGGCCCGCGGCATGCGGCGCGCGCAGGCGCGGGCCCGCGCCGCCGAGCAGCTCGCCCGGGTAGGTCTCGCCGAGCACGAACACGCTACACCGCGCACACTCTCCGGCGGACAGGCGCAGCGAGTGGCGCTCGCGCGCGCCCTGGCCACCGACCCGCAGCTGCTGCTGCTCGACGAACCACTGGCCGCGCTCGACGCCCGGACCCGGGTGCAGGTGCGCGCCGACCTGGCCCGCCACCTGCGCGACTATCGCGGCCATACCGTGGTGGTCACCCACGATCCGCTCGACGCGATGGTGCTGGCGGACCGGCTCGTCATCCTCGAACAGGGCGCTATCGTCCAGCAGGGCGCGCCGACCGAGATCGCCCGGCGGCCGCGGTCGGACTATGTCGCAGATCTGATGGGGCTCAATCTGTTTCGCGGCACCGCCGCGGGCACCGGCGTCGAGATCGACAACGGCGGGCACCTCACCGTCGCCGCTCCCGCCACGGGCCGCGTCTTCCTCACCTTCCCGCCTACCGCGGTGAGCCTGCATCCCCAGCAACCCGGCGGCAGCCCCCGCAACACCTGGCCTGTGACCGTCGGCGGCCTGGAACACCACGCCAATCTCACCCGCGTCCGCCTCGACGGAGCTCCACCTGTGCTCGCCGACATTACCGCGGCGGCGGTGGCCGACCTGCGCATTCAACCGGGTATGCGGGTATGGGCCGCGGTCAAGGCGACCGAAATCCATGTCTACCCCGCTTGAAATCTCGAGGGGGGCGGCGTGGCGCGCGTCGAATCCGGGGTCCGTGCGGGTTCGCGCATTATGCTTGCCGGTCGATAGCTGTTCGGGACTGCTGCCGTGACACCGAGGAACAGGATCCAGCTATGCGACGTCCTCTCATCGCCGCCGCGACGGGTATCGCCGCGGTTACCGCCGTCGCGTCGATCTTATGGACCGGCGGGAGCGAAACGAGTCACGCCCAGCCACCCGGCACGGACGTGACCGGCTCGGGAGTCCATCTGACCGCGTCGGTGGACAACATCGGGGTGAACCCACCCGGTGACCGGACGCCGAACTATCTCATGACGTTCTCGCATGCCGCGCAGCTGTCCGGGAATTTCTCGGTCAACGTCGAGGGCGATCCGATCACCTCGGGCCAGGCGGTGGCGGGATTCCTGCTCGGATGCGGGATCAGCGTGGCAGGCGGCTTCGACGTAGGCATTTCGCCCAACCAAGGGCTGCAATGGAGCATCTCCCCGACGTTCACGCCACCGTCGCTGACGACCGCCGCCGCTCCCATCGCGACCACCGGCAGCGCCACTCCGACCACGACCACCCCCAGCGGTACCGGCGCCTCCTCCACAACCGCCCGCACCACGACAACTCGCCCCACGACCACCCAGACCAAGGCTGTCGGCACGAGTGTTGCGCCCACCACGACGGTCACCACCACGACGGTCACCACCACGACAACCCCGACTACGCCCACCCGCACCGATATACGCCACACATACGCAACCCAGTCACACCAGCCACCAACACTTCGCTACACCTTTTGCACCTTCCCGTATATCGGCAGCGGATATGCGGGTGACCAGCCGATATACGCCCCGATATACGCCTATACGCGGCGGCGGGCGGTCACGGCTGGCGCATGGCCTCGGCGGCCAGCTGCGCGCCCCAGTGTTCGGCGACGAACGCTTCGATGACCTGTTCGCGGTAGCCGTAGAGGCGGCCCTCGACCACGGAAATCCGCGCCCACTCCAGGTCTGGGGCCTCCCACGGAGGAGTCTGAGGCTCGGCGAGTCCCCAGCGCACCATGCCCCCGCCTTCCTCGAGATCGTGGCCCACCCGCAGATCGGGAAACCCCTCCTGACCAGCCAGGAACTTGCGGATGCGCTCTCCCTGGCCTGGTAGCGCCCAGTCCACACACCCGCTGCGGCGCTTCCCGCCGACCGGCACCGCCCACCGCGACGAACCGGCCGGGGTCAGCGGTACCGCCTTGGTCAGCAATGTCAGATCGTCGAGACGCTCGAGGTACCACTCCACGTCCGAGCGGCGGACCCTGGCCGCCAGCGCCGTCGACACTGCCTCACGTACCGCCGGCGTCCATGTCTCGGCTCCAGGAAGGCCGGCCAGCGAGCGTGCCCGCAGCGACCGCAGGCCCGCTGGGGGCAACTTCGGGGCCGGACGCCGTGGCGGCGCGGACGGTTTGGGCGGTGGAGGTGGATGCGGGGCCGGGGCGGGCTCGATCGGCCACCCTGGCAGGGCGTCGAGCACCCGATGCAGCTCGGCCACATTGCTGGCCGGGCCGACCACCACGAAGATCTGCTCATCGGCGGTATTGCGGGTCGCGCGCACCACGCCGCGGCCGGCCAGCTCCCGCAGCAGCGCGCGGACCGCGTTCGGGGCGGGATCGTTGGGCCGTATCCGCACCATCAGCAGCGACAGCCGCCCCGGTTCGCGGCCGTGGGCCTGCTTCGCGATCGGGACACGGACCAGCTGTACCCGGTGCCGCTGCCCGTGCCATGCCTCCGTCATGTGACAAGAATGCACCCGGGATTCGGCACACCATTTGCACCATGCCGGTACCCCTGCGGGGTATCTTCTACCCCTCCTACCCCCACCCCGACTCA
>NZ_LZML01000030.1:0-5624 GCF_001665695.1 Nocardia sp. 852002-51101_SCH5132738
AGAAGGTGGGGAATCATTAATGCTTTAATTCTTTAAATAAAATGCGGAATTACAAATTTATAAATAAATCCAGAATTCAAATTGTCGATTTATTTAAATACATTTCTGTCAATTTCTCGAAATGCTAAATCGTCAATTTTGAAAGTTTGATGATTTAGAAATGGCGGCAAAATGCATTTCTGCATCGCCGCCATTTCGAGAGAGAAATTCGAGTGATTGAATCTCAGTTTGACGATTCTGCAATTCTCCGGTTGCGTCGATTCGTCTAACTGACATTCTCATATATCTCAATTCCTCTTTTTACATCTTGTTTTCGGGTCGCCGTTTGTCACTTGCAATTCGCTCATCAATCACGCCGCGAAGTTTTTCCCGAAATCGATCCATGAACCATTCATAGGATTCTTCGAGGGTTTTTGCATCTTCCTCATTGAGATTGGAATCTTTTGCTTCTGCGGCAATTCGTTCCGGAGTCGATGCCTGCAAGATCAAATCTACCGCTGCTTCCAAGCAGTGGGACTCCTTCAACTCGATGGGGAAATCCTCATCTTCCTCGATGTCGAGCAGAAGACGTTTGAACTCGCGCCGTTTCTGCCTGCTGAGTGTGACATTCGTCTTACGTGCGTCGTACTGGTGAGATGGTGTGGTCACTTCTCTATCCCTCCTGGGTCGCTGTTGTTGTCTCAATTGTATCAGTTCAAGGTGTGGTGAGTACTTGGATACTTTATTCCATGTCGTTTTATCGCCTTGTCGTGTAGTCGTGTAGTCGCCTTGTCGTGGTCTGGTAGCGGATAGGTTGCTATAGAGCCGCTACCAGGCTTGAACGTCGATCTACGGGGTCTCGGCAGCGGTCGGTTGCGCCGGAGCCGCATCGGCGCCTTTGGTCTCATTGTTGTTGAGTAGCACCAATTTTGGCGGGCGAGGCGGTTTCCTGGGAGCGGTCGGAACGTGCCGCTTCGGCTTGGTTCCGCCTGCCTTCGGCGTGTTCGCTGACGGGTCGCTGACGAGTGTCGGAGTGAGGGTGTCGCTGTGGCCGGCGGGCAGCTCGAGGGCTCCGTACGGCGGGCGCTTCGCGCCGTGTTCGGCGACCATCTGGTCGCCGAGGTCGAAGCAGACCTCGGTCGGCAGGTACGCCATGCGGGCGCGCACCGGTTCCGCGTGGGACATCAGCGAGATGATCGCGACGCCCTGAGGGAAGGACGGCTTTCGGACTTCCTCCCGGTACTCCGTGGCGTCAGGGAACAGGTGGTCGAAGTCCTGACGGCTGGAGACGCGGTGGCTGATCCGGTCGAGCAGGTTCGTTCGGACCGCCGTCGACAACGCTTCGGCCGACAGTTTCTGATCGGCCAGGGTGAGGCGTCCGCCGTACTTCGCGGCCTGCTTGGCGACCTTTTTCAGCATCGCCGAGAACTCTTTGTCGCCTTCGTAGTTCGATACCTCGTCGATGAAGATCTTCCACAGCTTCAGCTCGGGGGAGAACTCGGTGATGCGGTCGGTGCGCATCTTCGCGAACAGCTGCTTGCGCTCGTACATCGCGTCGAGAACGATCTGCAGGGTCTTGCACGCGTCGGCGGGATCCAGCGAATCGCAGACGTAATCGGCGCTCTGCCACCACGGGAGCACGGTGGCCGCGTTCGGGTCGATGACGACGGTCACGGTGTCTTCCATCGCCATGGACGCGGCGATCATGGCGTTCAGCGTGATCGACTTGCCGGTGCGGGTCGCGCCCTGGACCGCCCGGTGAACGCCCTTGGCGAAGTTGACCGTGGCGTCGTCGCCGTATTCGGTCACGCCCAGCCACACGTCCTGGTGGCAGCTGGTCGGCGCGGCCGGGGCGAAGATGTGGGTCTCCCCGCCGTCGGACGTCGGCAGGCTCATGTACAGCGGCGAGTGCATCACCTCGGTGATGGGGTCGCGCACGATGAGATCGATCTGGATCTGCTGTGCCATGGCGTCGACCACCCGCACGCGCGGGATGTTCAGCGCGCTGGCGATGTTCTCCGCCTTGGCTTCGAAGTCGGCGCGGGTCCAGCCCTGGGGCATCAGCAGCCGGACCCGCACGCCGATCTCGGTCCGCCAGAACCCGGGGTCGGGCGGATTCCCGGTGAGGTGCGGCAGCAGCACCGGGTAGACGCCCGCGGGCTCGGTCAGGCTCGGCTTGCGGCCGAGGGAGAGCTTCGGTTCGGTCCAGAGCTGGCAGGCCTCCCACGGCTGCGCCAGCCGGTGCAGCGGCAGCCACAGCGATTCGGGGAGCTGAGCGAGATGGCCGGCGAAGACCCGTTCCGCGGCTGTGGCGTGATCGGCGGCCCGGCGGCGGCCACCGAGGTGCTGGCGCACCTTGGCGGCGGCGCCCAGGGCCACGGCCCCGCCCGGCACGGCCAGGCCCATCCAGCCTGGTGCGCCGAAATTCTCGGTCACCTTGTAAGACACCATTCCTCCAAACGTCGCGATGATTCCCCCGAATGCGGCTCCGATGCCGATCAGGCCGGGATCGGTCTCCACTCGCGCACCCCCCATCGGCCACGGGCCCACCAGCCCCAGACGGTGTGATCGATGCCGTGGTGGTCGGTGACCACCAGGCGGGCCATGCCGATCCGCAAGGCGAATCCGGACAGCCGCGCGGTCGTCGGGCGCCCGATCGGGGTGCTGGGCAGTGCCAGCGGCGGCCGGTTGCCGGCGGTCAGTTCGCGAGCGCCGACGCGGTTGCCGCCGCGCAGCAGCATCAGATCCACGTCCCGGGCCGGGTCGACCCCGAAGCTGACGCGGCCGTCGACCGCGCCGAACGCCGAGGCCAGCTGGGCGGCCTTGCCGTGCCAGTCGGTGACGGTCTGGCCGGGCAGCATCCGCACGGTCAGCACGTCGATCGCGTCGTCGCTGGTGATGCGTTGCAGGCGAGGCGCTTTCAGGGTGCCGTTCACCTTGGTGGTCAGGCCGTACTCGACCATGACCGGCGCCCAGCGGCGGCGGTAGGCCCACCAGGTCCGCAGAGCGGCGCGGCCACCGCGCAGGACGAGCAGGAACACCCCGATCGCGGCGAGAGCGCCGAAAACGGCGAACGCGAGCGTGGGGGCCATCGACAGGACGGGGTCGACCCATCCGGCGACGACCTCGGGGTGGAAGTGCCCGGTCCGGACCAGGGCGAACACGCCCGTCCCTGCGAGCATCCCGCCGCCCTGGAGCAGGGACTTGGCGGTGCTGCAGTCGTAATTGCGCTTGTTGTTGCTCATCGCACGGCCGCCTCTCGGGCAGCGCGGACAGCGCGAGCGCGCCGGCGAATCATGCGGTCGTAGCGGATCACCGGAACCGCCATGAAGAAGTACGCGGTGACCAGGCCACCGATCGGGAACGCCAGCAGCGTGCACAACTCCATCTGATCGGCACGCAGAGCGAAGACGAACGCCGCGGCCAGGATCAGGAACGGGGGAACCAGACGCACCGCGTACAGGTCGAGGCAGGTAGCAGCTGCCCCGACGACGAGCGCGGTTACTCGGGCAAGAGGCCGCGAGTGGCGAGTTCCTCGCGAACGGCCGCCAGATCGATCAGGCCGGCGATGTAGCCGCGGGCCAGCGATTCCATCACGCCCTGGAACTTCTCTTCCTCGTTCGCGAGCTTGACGCGCAGCGTCTTCATCGTCGGGTCGTCCAGGCGGAATTGCCGCTGGGGCCAGTCTTTGCGGAGCGCGGTCATAGTGACCATGGTTGCATGGTGCCGCGCTGACATCAGCTCTGACGTGGGGGTTCGCATTTGCATTGGTCTCTTTCATCTCGCCCTCCTTGGGGGTTACCATGACCACACGATAACATGGTAACATCTTCAATGCGGGTGGCCAACAGGCCACTTCCGCAGGACCGCAAGGAAGGAAGACACGTGAACGCAGACGTACGCGAACACGAAGCGATCCCCTACATGCCGGTGGACCGAGGCGCGCAGAGCGTCGAGGAGCAGGATCTGGGCCTGGGCCGGATCTGGACCGGATGGGCGATCAAGCTGCCCAACGGGACGTACTGGCACGAGCCGGTGACCGACGCTCGCGAGGTCGCCACCGACGGCCCCGCGCTGTATCGCACCGAGGCCGAGGCCACCCGGATGCGCAACAACATCCAGCGCGCGGTGATCGACACCTACGGCCCGGCGAGCTACTCGCCCACCGTCGTCCCCTTCGTCATGTCCGAGACGAAGGGAGCGCAGGCGTGAGCGGCGAATACCGGAACCCCCGCAACGGCCGGGTGATCCGGGCCGGGTCCCTGATCCGGGACCGGCGCGAGGACAACGTCCGCACGCTGCGGGTGCTCGAGGTGGTCAGCGACACGCGGATCGCGTGCCTGGTGATCGAGCAGACCTACCAGGGCCAGACCACCTATCCGAACCGGGGAACCGTCATGACCGGAAAGCGGCTCACCGGTGCCGCGTTCGTGCCGGTCGAGACCGAGGAGGCGTCGCGATGATGCTGCTGGACAAGGTGATCGGCAAGGCCGCGCCGAAGAAGAAGACTCTCGGCTATCACCCGATGACCGACGAGTGGCGGATCTCGCCGTGGGATTGCTCGGATCCGTTGCCGTTGACGGTTCCCGAGGCCCGCACGGTGCTGGACGAACACGGCAATCACGCCGGTCAGTGCCCGATCACCCGGACCGCGCTGGCGACCATGCGCCGTCACCGCCAGGCCCAGATCGACGCGCCGACGCTCGCGGTGCATCCCTTCCAGCTCTGACAGCAAGGGGACCGTGCCAGCTGCTACCTGGCACGGTCCCCGGTCACCAATCTACGAACGGGAGATCTCATGGCCAAAACGACTACAGCCCATGTCGTGTACGAGTGGCCCACCGATCCTGGCGACATCTTCGTCTTCGACGGCGAACCGATGGCCACGCGTGTCGTGGCGGTGCTCGACCACACCGAGGACGGCCCGGAGGTGGTGCAGCGATGACCACCGCGACCCGCCCGGCGCTGCGTGTGGTGGCTGACAACACCGCCCCGTTGTCGCAGACCTACGACGCGCCGCTGTATCGGGCCACTGCGCAGGACAAGCCCACCTGGGATCAGCTCACGCGTTCCCGCGGCGACTGCGACGAGTGCGCGGCGCTGCAGCACGAGAGCCACGGCAAGTACGGGCCTCGGGCGAAGGCCCGCCAGAAGCGGGCGTTCCACGGCGGGCCGGAACTGCTGCTGTGCAGCGCTCACGCGCTGGCGTGGCACGACCGCGACGACATCGACACCGGCGCGAAGAAGGCCGGCCGCCGCACGGGGGCCCGCCGATGACCGTCATCGATATCGACGCCGCCCTGCGGCAGTGGCTGTTGCCCGGCGCGGTGCGTGACCAGTGCTGGACACCGTCGAAGTGGGCGCACAGCGATTCGGGGCCGCTGACCGTGGCTCAGGCACACGAAGTGATGCGTGAGCACCGCGAATGCGCGACCGATCGTTTCGAGTGCCTTATCCGCTGGACCGCGGTTACCGTCCTGACCGAACACGGTCACCTGGTCCCCGATAGCGGGCGCATCCGCGTCTGAACTGGCGCGGGACCGGACATGGCTTAGATGTCCGGTCCCGCGCCCCCATCATCACCGAAAGGGGCAGAAATGCCGAACCGATACATCACCGCCGACCTCGGCCCGCAGATCACCGCC
>NZ_LZML01000031.1:0-582 GCF_001665695.1 Nocardia sp. 852002-51101_SCH5132738
TGTTATCTGCTCGGGGTGTCTACCCGACGCATGGAGAAACTTGTCGAATCACTTGGTGTGACAAAGCTTTCCAAGTCGCAGGTGTCGGTCATGGCCGCCGAGCTCGACGCTCAGGTCGAAGCGTTCCGCACCCGCCCCCTCGATCAAGGCCCGTACACGTTCGTGGCTGCCGACGCTCTGGTGTTGAAAGTCCGCGAGAACGGGCGCGTGGTCAACGTGCACGCTCTGGTCGCCACCGGTGTCAACGCCGATGGCTACCGTGAAATCCTGGGCATCCAGGTCACCAGCGGCGAGGACGGCGCGGGCTGGCTCGCGTTCTTCCGCGACCTGGTCGCCCGCGGCCTGTCCGGAGTCAGCCTGGTCACCTCCGACGCCCACGCCGGGCTGGTCGCCGCGATCGGAGCTACTCTGCCCGGCGCGGCCTGGCAGCGGTGCCGAACCCACTACACGGTCAACTTGATGTCGATCACCCCGAAATCATCATGGCCGTGGGTCCGCACTCTGCTGCACTCGGTGTTCGACCAAGCAGACACCGAATCGGTTGCTGCCCAATATGATCGGATGCTCGACGCACTGACCGAG
>NZ_LZML01000032.1:0-76441 GCF_001665695.1 Nocardia sp. 852002-51101_SCH5132738
CCCCGACGGCCCCTCCCACGCCGCCGCGTCCACCCGCCTGGGCCGCCGCCTGCTCCTCGACGCCCAGTTCGCCGTCGTCGCCCCCTTCGCCGGCCTGTTCTGGATATATGTCGCCGGCGGCGGCGTCCCCGCCTTCGCCGGAGCGACAGTGGTAGCCGCCGCCACCGCCACCTGGTTCGCCGCCATCCGCGGGTCCGACCCGAGCTGATCCCCACAGTCCCGTCGCGGTCGCCCGCGGCGGACTCGGCATCCCGGGCAGCGGCCGACCGCCACCTGGACCATCGATGGGCTCTCACATAGCATCGGGGCATGAGCGATAGTGGGGGGAATTCGCCAGGTCCCGGCCAAGATTTCACCGTTGCGCCCGAACGGGTACGCGATGTGGGCGTCTACATCTACGGTTTGGCCGAAACACTGCACAATGCATTGGATTCCGCAGCCAAAGATGTTTCGGAATTGCTGTCCGACAGCTGGACCGGCGACTACGCCGACGAGTTCTCCGAAGGCTGGACCGAGGTCCACGACGGCGGCCGACAGATCTTCCAGGCCCTCGCCACCTTGGCCGACAAACTCGGCGTGACGGCGGAGACATTCCGGTCGGTCGACGCGAACAGTGCGGCGGCCCTGGACATCCCGAGACTGAACTGGACCTGACGTGCCCTCACGATTCTCGGTAGACCTCGAACACCTGGACCACATCGTCTCCCGCCTGTCCGGGCTGGCAGGCTTCATCGAGGACCACCTGTCGGATATCGAACAGCGAGTGGCGAGCTTGCAGGGCACCGGCTGGGAAGGCCTGGCCGCCCGCGCCTACGACGACGCACACCGCGAATGGATCAACGGAGCGAGGGAACTGGTCGAAGGCGTCAAGGATATGAGCGACGCGGCCAAAGAGGCCCATGCCGCCTACACTCGCGCGCTGGAACTCAACTGGCGAATGCTGCAGAGCGGACAGCGGTGATCCTCGACTGGGAGACGTACTACGACGCAGCCGCCAAGTGCCGTAATTTGGCCGAAAGCATCCGCACCGCAGACAAACCGGTTCACGAAGCCGCCAAAGGGCAGTGCGACGGAATGGCCGGGGACGCTCCGGGCTGCAAGGAATGGGGACAGGCATACGACGCGGCAGCCCGCAGCACCTTGCAGGCCTGCGCCAGCCTGGCCAATGCACTGACCAACTACGGCGCTGTCTTGTACGCCCAAGGCTACAACTGGGCCGTCGCAAATCGATCAGATCCTCCTCCGCCCCAGCCGGATATCAGTCAGGTCAGTGAATACAAGGTCGTCTTGCCGCCTTCCGCACGCGGCGGCGGGATCGGATTCGGCGACAATGGCGGTGCAAAGGCTTTTTTCGATGATCTGTTTCGAAAGGTTGTCAAATCTTTCGGGATGATTCCCAACGGGGACGCGGACAAACTACAGAAGGCTCATGAAACATGGAAGGCCTTCGCTGAGAATCGAGCGATATCCGGCGCTGCCGATCACATCATGCTGATCTCGGATCTCTTCACGGGAATGGACGACAGTAAACATAGATACGAAATCCAGCATCGTCTCAACGATATAAGGACCAGCGCCCAACTTGTTTCACTGGCCGCCGGTTATCTGGCTCCGCCGATCCACGACTATTACGAAGCAACGACAACGTTGGCCACAGCCTGCGCCGACACGATCAATCTGAGCGAAGGGAGCGTCGGCGTCGAAGCCGTTTCGCGACATGGCCGTTCAGGACGCCTGTTCGATGTAGGACTCTCGGAAAGTATGGCGGCACGCGGCAGTAAAGTGTCCGTCGACGGCACCCTGGACGCGATCCAAAGTGCTTACCGGGCGAGCACAATGCCGATTGTTCTCGGCTTATCCTCCCTCGATGCCCGTTCGAAGGGGGTTGTCGATGCATTCAAGAGTGTTCGGACAGATGGACTCAATCGAACCATAGACAGACTCTCTGTCATAATCGCAATGCGCGCGGAGATCGACTCCAGCGGGAAACCGGGTGCGCTAACCTATGAAAAGTCGCCGAAGCACGGAAAAGACCAGCGCGGCACCGCCGCACCAGAGCCGACCCATGGCCAGGAAACACTGGAGAACTCGGTGCTTATCAAGCCGACAACAAGCAGACGAGTCGGGTACGACGCCAATACTGGGGAATTCGATGTTTTCGATGAAACACACCCAGAATCGGGCATCTATCACGGACATCAGCGAAGCTGGGATCAGCTCACCCCGGACATGCAGAACGCCCTGGTGAACGCAGGTATCGTCGACAGAAAAGGTAAACCACGATGAACACGTACCAACGACTGGAACCTATCGACCGCGAAACCGCTCTGAGCATGATCGACTCGGGAGTATCGGAGTCGGCCGGTGAAGCCATCCTCCGGCTTGCACTGCACGACCCCGACTTGGGGTGGGTGACCGACCGGGCACTGGAGCTGCTTGCCAGTTCTGACTGGCGTATCCGCGCGGTCGCTGCGACGGCACTCGGACACCTCGCCCGTTTGCACGGCGGTATAGACAAGGAGCGCGTCGTTCCTGCCCTGCGAGCGCTTCTGGACGATGAGGCAACGGCGGGTCGGGCAGAAGATGCGCTGGATGACATCACTATGTTTGCGCCTTGAGCGCTTTCAGACCATAGCCGACCAAGATAGGCACGGTAGCGCAGCCACTCGAATCGCGGCGGGTGGAGCGCGTTCACCCTTGGGCGCGTTTGGCTTTCGCGGCGGCGCGGCGTTCCATCTCTTCGCGCTCCAGTACCTTCGCCTGCTCCAATGTCGGTGCGGTACCGCCCAGTCGGGCGGGGACCCAGCGTGCGCCGGGTGGCATTTCGTAGTCTCGTTGTGCCGCGTCGAGCAGTTTTTCCATGCTGGAACGCAGGGTGGCGGTCAGGTCTTCGGCGGGTTCGGCGGGGGGTATGGGTTCGCCTACCTGGATGTTGATCGGGAAGTTGTTGCGGCCCAATTGTTTCGGGATGTCTTTGGTCCAGACGCGTTGGGCGCCCCAGATCGTCATGGGGACGATGGGGACGCCGGCTTCGATCGCCATGCGGGCGGCGCCGGATTTGAATTCCTTCAGTTCGAAGCTGCGGCTGATGGTGGCTTCGGGGTAGACGACGACGATTTCGCCGTCGCGCAGGGCGGTGACGGCGCGGGAGTAGGACTCGGCGCCGGCGGTGCGGTCCACGCCGATTGCCTTGCAGTGCTTCATGAGCCAGCCGACGATGCCGTGTTCGAGTTCGGCCTTCATCATGTAGCGGACGTTGCGGCCGGATTCGCGGCCGACCAGTCCGACCTCCATGAAGTCCAGGTAGGCCGTGTGATTCACGGCCAGGACCGCACCACCGGTGCGCGGGATGTTCTCGCCGCCGACGATGTCGATCTTCAGGCCCTGTGCCCAGAAGATGGTGCGGACCAATCCCGTGAGGACGTCGAAAACTGGCTCTCGCGTCATCGGTGACACTCCTGGTACTGACCGGGCCGATCCTGCCGTCAGGAGTCGGCATCTCCCGCTTCGGCGGCACGACGTGCCGCGCGCGCCTCCGCTTTCGCCTTCGCCTCGGCGGCGTCCATCGCGTCGGCCTCCTCCAGCGTCGGTGCGCCGCCGCCCAAGCGGGCCGGCACCCAGTATGCGCCGGGCTCGTGCGTGTAGTCCTTCTGCAGGCCGAGCAGCATGTCCTGCATGGTCGAGCGCACGGTCTCGGTGAGTTCGGCGACGGCCTTCTCGTCCGCCTCGGCGGGCGGCAGGATGGGCTTGCCGACGGCGATCGAGATGGGAGTGTTGGTGCGGCCCAGGCGCTTCGGATGCCCCTTGGTCCAGACCCGCTGCGCACCCCAGATCGTCATCGGAATGATCGGGACACCGGCCTCGATGGCCATCCGGGCGGCACCCGACTTGAATTCCTTGATCTCGAAGCTGCGGCTGATGGTCGCCTCGGGATACACCCCGACCAGTTCGCCGCGGCGCAGATAGTCCACGGCCGCCTTGTAGGAGTCCGCGCCGGCCGCGCGGTCGACCGGGATGTGCCGCAGCACGCGCATGATCGGCCCGGAGATCGAGTTGTCGAAGACTTCCTTCTTCGCCATGAACCGGATATAGCGCTTCGGCGTCCGCGCAGGCAGGCCCGCGTAGGTGAAGTCCATATAGCCGGTGTGGTTGATCGCGATGACCGCGCCGCCCTGCGCGGGGATGTTCTCAGCCCCCGTGACGTCGAATTTCAGTCCCTGTACGAAGAAGACGGTCCGGGCCAGGCCGATGATCGTCCGGTATACGGGTTCCACAATTCCGCTAGCGTAGTCGCTGTCACATTTTCGCTACCGACCGCCGCACAGGAAACGAGGTTCAGCGCAGTGGAAAGCCCCAGTCCAGCATCGCGTGCAGGCGGCCGGAAACCACGAGGGGGTATGGGCGTGGCGCTGCATACCGGCCGCGCGGCGCGACGCGGCAGGCGGCTCTCGGCGGCGCGGGCAGGCGGTCTGGCGATCGTGGTCGCGGGCATCCTCGCCGGATGTGATTCGCAGGTCGGCATCGAGGGCACCGACTATCACAAGTCCGATAATTCTTCCGCGGCAACGCAATTCGCCGCTCCCTCGTCCTCCCGTATCGCCGCTCCCGCGCCCCGGGCCACCCCCGCGCCGCCCGAATCCGCGATCGCGGTGGCCCTCGTGACGGCCGATCCGCAGGCCACCGCGGCCATGACCCGCTGGGTGAACGATCTGCGGCAACTCACTCCGGCGGATATGGAAGCCAAGTGCTGGACGATGGCTCCCCGCAACGTCGAGACGATGTACTCCGACAAGTCGGCCATCGAGTCGGCGCTGGCGCAGCCGGGCAGCGACAACGGCACCGCCCTCGTGTGGAAGTCGGCGAGCGGAACCGCCGATGCCGTGACCGTGGTCGCCGAGCGAGCGGATATCGCCACCGGATACGCCTGCCCACGGGTCTACCCCGCCGGCGCCGAGATCGGTTTCGGCACCGGCAGCGAGGCCCAGACCGCCGACGCCCGCCACGTCGTCCGACGCTATCTGTCACGCCAGACAGGACATCCGATCGACGCGGCGGACCAGGAAAACTCCCATCCTCTGGTGTGCACCGCCGACACCGCCTGGGATCCGAACGGCACCGGACGCACATCGCGCCCGCCGCTGGCGACCGATGCGGCCAAGCTCGCCACCGCGACCGCCTTCGCCGATCAGTCGCTCAGTTCCGCTGCTCTGAACAGCACTTATCTGTCCATATCGGCCACGGTCACGGCCGGCGGCAGTCAGCAGGAACGGACATACACCGTGAAGGCGACCGATAGCGGATATTGCATCGGCGACGTTTCCGCCTGATGCGCTGAGACGTTGCGGTAGCCCGGTAACCGCAACATCCCGACCTGACAACGGGGGTACCGCCTCAGACCAGTTCGGGGACGCGCAGATGGGCGAGCGCGATCTCGAAATCTCCGACATCGAGCACATCGATACCGGCTCGGCGGGTGCCTTCGCGGCGCAACGTCGCGAGTCGTTCGCGGTTGCGTTCGATCGCCTCGTAGCTGTCGAACGTCTCGCATGCGACGCCGCGCCCGCCGGCCCAATCGACCAGCAGGCTCGTGCTGCAGAACCCCGGCATCTGCTCCACCTGCGGGACCACCACGGACTTGTAGGTGTCGACCGCGGCGCCGAACCCGCCCTCGGCCTTGGCCCATGTCAGCTGGGCGCATGCGCCCGCGCGGGTGCGATGGTCACGGTGCATGGCCACGACCTCCCACTGCTCGGCCCGCGCTTCGCCGGCACCGAACACCTGCACGGCGCGATCACGCAGCGAGCGCACCCGATCGGCGCTCTCGCGCATCATGTCCTCGGACTCCCACGAGCTCGTCGCGATGCAGCGACCGGATCGGCGGTCGACCAGCAACGACATCCCGATACAGCCGGGCATGTCCTCCAGCGCCGGCATCACCTCGTCGCGCATATGCGCGATTCCGGCGTCGATGGCGGAGAGATTGGCTTGAATAGTCGTAGAACGTGCGTACACGGTCCCTTCCTCCGTACTCGGGGCAGCGCCCCGGTGGCGCCACCGTGCACCTCTACACTGCGCCGGTGCGACGACCGAGGCAATAGCGGCCCTGAGGCCGAACAAGCCCGTTCAACCGCTACCCTGGGTGGCTGGTAGCCGGGTTCAGGAGGGACTTCTTCGTGCAGATCACCAGCGTCGGACATGCCGGATTCCACATCCGCACCGCGGCCGGGACGATCCTCTGTGATCCGTGGGTCAATCCGGCCTATTTCGCGTCGTGGGTCCCGTTCCCGGACAACACCGGGCTGGACTGGGACGAGCTGGGCAACTGCGATTTCCTCTACGTCTCGCACCTGCACCGCGACCACTTCGACGCGAAGAATCTGCTCGATCACGTGAACAAGGACGCCACCGTTCTGCTGCCGGACTATCCGGTGCCGGATCTGCAGCGCGAGCTGGAGAAGCTGGGCTTCCACACGTTCTTCGAGACCCAGAACTCGGTCAAGCACACGATCACCGGCCGGGACGGGCACGAACTGGACATCATGATCATCGCGCTGCGGGCGCCGGCCGACGGGCCGATCGGTGATTCGGGTCTGGTCGTCTCCGATCGCGAGACCGTGTGCTTCAACATGAACGACGCGCGGCCGGTGGATATGGACGTCCTGCACGAGCAGTTCGGGCATATCGACATCCACCTGCTGCAGTATTCGGGCGCCATCTGGTACCCGATGGTCTACGACATCCCGAGCAAGACCAAGGCGAACTTCGGCAAGCAGAAGCGCCAGCGCGGGATGGATCGTGCGCGCAGCTATATCGAGCAGGTCGGGGCCACCTGGGTGGTGCCCTCGGCCGGACCGCCGGTGTTCCTCGACGACGAGCTGCGCTACCTCAACGACGACAGCGAGAACCGCTACTCCGCCGACAACGGCAACATCTTCCCGGACCAGATGGTCTTCCTGGAACAGATGCGCATCCACGGCAATTCCGGTGGGGTGCTGATGATTCCGGGTTCGGTCGCCGATGTGCGGGGTAAGGAACTGGATCTGACCCATCCGTTCGACCCGGCCGAGATCTACGACGACAAGGCCGGCTACATCGAGCGGATGGCGCAGCGCATGGCACCGGTGCTGGAGCGCGAAAAGGCTTCCTGGGCAACCGAAGACGGTACCCCGCTGCTGCCTCGGCTCAAGGAGCTGTTCGAACCGATCATGGCGCAGAGCGATCTGATCTGCGACGGTATCGGCTATCCGGTCGGGCTGGTGATGGGCGAGGAAACCGTGGTCCTCGACTTTCCGAAGCGGCTGGTGCGCGGGCCGATCGAGGGAGAAGGTAAGTACCGCTACGGGTTCCGCATCGCCCCGCAGCTGGTGCGCACCGTGCTGCGCGACAACGAGCCGGACTGGGTGAACACCATCTTCCTGTCCACCCGCTTCCAGGCGTGGCGAATCGGCGGCTACAACGAATTCCTCTACACCTTCTTCAAATGCCTCACCGACGAGCGCATCGCCTATGCCGACGGCTGGTTCGCCGAGGCGCACGACGATTCCGCCTCGTGTGAGCTGGCCGGGTGGGAGGTGCAGCGCCGATGCCCGCACCTCAAGGCGGATCTATCGAAATTCGGTGTGGTGGAAGGCAATACCCTCACCTGTAATCTGCACGGCTGGCAGTGGGATCTGGAGACCGGGCGGTGCAAGACGTCCAAGGGGCACGAACTTCGTTCCCGCAAGTTGTGAACAAGGGCGAACTATTCGTGCAAACCCGGGACGACTGAGCGGATTTCCGCACGGACGGCTCAGGTTTGCACGAATAGTTCACCCGTCCGCCCATCAGCCTGGGGCCAATCGGCTGAGGGACTCCCAGGCTCGATAACCGTCGGAGCGCGCCGCATAGAGGTCGGCGACCTGATCGAACGAGTTGCCGCCCACGATCAGACGTCGCGGCGGATCCTCCAGTTCGACCAGTTTCATGATCACCGGCGCTGCCGAACTCGGCGCCGGACCGGATTCGTCGCCCCACATGCGTGCGAGTTCTTCGCGCAGTGGTTCGTAGTGCGGCAGGGCCGCGGTGGCGGTCGTTCCCGCGGTGAACAGGCCGGTGTCGTAACCGCCCATCTCCAGGTTGGTGACCTTGATTCCGAAGGGTTCGACCTCCATCGCCAGCGCTTCGGTCAGTGAGGCCAGCGCCGCCTTCCCGGCGCCGTAGTAGCCGACGGCGGCCATACCGCCGGCGGTTCCCATCGAGGTGACCTGCAGGATGCGGCCGTGACCCTGTGCGCGCAGCCGCGGCAGCACGGCTTGGACCACCCACACCGCGCCGAAGAAGTTGACGTCCAGATGCGCGCGGATCTGGTCCTCGGTCGCCTCCTCGACCATGCCGTAGAGCATGCCGCCCGCGTTGTTCACCACGACGTCGAGCTCGCCGACCAGCGCAACGGCCTGCTCGACGGCCTCGAATACGGCCCGGCGATCCGACACGTCCACGCTGAGCGGAAACAGCCGATCCGGATGTGCGACAGCGGATTCCCGTAGCGGTTCGACGTCACGAGCGGCCGCGACCACTCGATCACCGGCATACAAGGCGGCCTCGGTGAACGCACGCCCCAGCCCACGGGAAGCGCCGGTGATGAACCAGGTCTTACCGGTGGTCATATCCACATCCTCTCATCATGAGACGGTCCGTCTCGTCTTGAGCAAGTGTGGTGATCGCGTCTCGACTTGTCAACACGAACCGTCTCGTCTCGGTAGAAATGCTAGGGTCGACCGCGTGTCCGCTACCGCGAAACCCGAACCCGACAGCACCCGGCGCAGCGAGACGTCACGGCGGGCGATTCTGGCGGCCACACGCGAGTTGATCTCCGAGGTCGGGTATCGGAAGGTCTCGATCGAGGCGATCGCCGCGCGCGCGGGGGTCGGTAAACAGACGATCTATCGCTGGTGGCCGTCCAAAGGCGCGGTGATCTTCGAATCGTTCCTGCACCTGAGCGAAACCGACGGGCAGGACATCTCGCTGCCGGACACCGGGGATATCGAAGCGGATCTGAAACTCGTGATGCGAGCGACGGTCGCGGAATTCGCCGATGCGGACTTCGAGAAACCGGTGCGGGCGCTCAACACCGAGATCATCAACGATCCTGAACTGGCCGCACAGTACGACCGGCAGTTGCGGCGTCCCGTCGACGAGGCCAAGAAGGAGCGGTTACGCAGCGCGCAGGCGGCGGGGCAGGTCCGGGCGGATGCCGACCTCGATCTGATGCTCGAAATGCTGTATGCCCCGGTGTATCAGCGGTGGTTGCTGCGGTACGGGCCGCTCGACGACGCGTACGCCGACGCGCTGGTGGAGCTCACACTTCGCGCCTTCCGGCCCTGAGCGACCGGGCGCGCTGATTGGTGCGGCAGCGCGCCGATATCGCCGTCAGTCCGGTTCTGCGCGGCCCTGCCCGAGGACGCCGATGGCGGCGGCGAGCAACGTCAGTCCGCAGCCGACGACGGTCAGCGTCGACAGCCGGGCGCCCGTCGGCGCGACGACATCCAGGACCACCGAACCGATGAGCTGGCCGGACACCGAGGTCAGGCCGAACAGGAGCACTCCGATCCAGCGCACGATCAGCGCCGCCACCGCGATGAAGAAGACCCCGATCGCCCCGCCGAGATAGAGCCACGGTTCGGTGGGAAAGCCGGTGGGCCAGCCGATCCGAGCGAGCTGCGCCGCCTCCACCACCAGCAGGCCCACGGTTCCGGTCGCGAAGTTGATCGTGGTGGCCGGCACGGGCCCGCCGACGGTCGCCAGCCGCCCGTTGACCGCCTGTTGCCACGCGAGGCCGAGGCCCGCCAGAGCGGGCAGCGCGATCAGCAGATAGGCCGCACCTCCACCGGCCCCGGATTCGCCGCCGGAGCGGCCCAGGGCGGCGACACAGACCGCACCGACCGCGAGTACCGCCGCACCGAGTCGGACCGGCGTCACGGGCGTCACGCCGGCCGGTCCCACACCCAGACGGTCCACGACGAGTCCGCTGGTCAACTGACCCGCGACCACGGCGATGGTGAAGGCGGTGACGCCGATCGTCGCCACGGACAAGCCTTGGCAGGCAACGAAGAACGCACCGCACAATCCCCCGAGCAGATGCCACCACCGCAACCGACCGGCGTGCACCGAACGGCGGATCGCGGCCAGGCCGGTACGCATTCGCCCGCTGAAACCGCTGACGAGAAGGAGCAGCAGCAGTCCGGAGCCGAAACTGATGACGGCCGCGGCGATTCCGTCGTTCAGCCGATCGCCGAGATCACCGTTGATTCGCGCCTGGACCGCCACACCGGCGCCGCAGCACAGGCCGAGCAGGACACCGATCCAGCGCCGCACGTCGGTTCGTTCGCGGACTGCGGTCATATCCGCCACGGTAGTTGGTCCGGGCGAGCCGATGCCGCGACCCGAATCGCCCGGCGGTCCGGGTCAGCCCCGATGGCCCAGGCCCTCCGGGTCGAAGCCGTTGTTGTCCACCGGGACCCAGCCCTTGGCGGCGAAATCCCGATCGGTCGTCCCGGCGCCGACCAGGCCGCGGTTGGAGTTCATATCGCTGATCAGCTCGGAGACCGGATGCGAATCGCTGTAGTGATAGCCCTGGGCGAGCGCGAAGCCGAGTTCGGTCAGCACCGCCGCCTGGTACTCGGTTTCCACACCCTCGGCGATCACCTGCAGATCCAGCGACTTGCTCAGCGCCGCAATCACTCCCAGCAGCGGCGGCGCGGGCGAATCGGAACGGATCGCGGCGACGAAGGACTGGTCGACCTTGAGGATGTCGCTGGGGATGGTGGCCAACCGGCTCAGCGAGGAGTAGCCGGTGCCGAAGTCGTCGATGGCGATACGAACGCCGCTGTCGCGCAATTGGTGCAGATTCGCGATGGCGGTCTGGGATTCGGCGGCCAATTCGCTCTCGGTGACCTCGAGGACGAGCTGGTCGGCGGGCCAGCCGGTGTCGGCGAGGATGCCGGAGACCCGGTCGGCGTAGTTGGTCTCGGCCAATTCGAGACCGCTGACGTTGACGTTCAAGGTCAGATCGAGCTGGGCGAAGGTCTCCTGCAGCCGGGCCGCATCCGCACACGCACGCCGCAGGACCAGTTCGTCGAGGTCGGAGATCAGGTCGTATTCCTCGGCGACCCGGATCAGCCCCTCGGTGGTGACGTCGGGCTGGGCGTTGGACGACCAGCGCAGCAGCGCCTCCACACCGACCGCCTGGGCGCCGTCCTCACCGAGGCTCACGATGGGCTGGTAGTGCACGTCCAGCGCGCCGGTATCGATGGCCTCGCGCAGTTCGACCGCCAGCGGCAGCTGCCGCGACGATTCCAGCACCGTGCGATTGCGCCCGGCCTGCTTGGCCCGGTACAGGCCGACATCGGCACGACTGACCAGCAGCGAGCCGGACTCGCCGGGCTGCCAGGAGGTGACACCCGCCGAACATCCCGTGGTGACCGCGGCACGCAGCTGTTCGGTCAGCAGAATCGCGGCCTGTTCGGTGGTGTTGGGCAACAGCAGCGCGAACGCGTCGCCGCCGTATCGGGCCAGCAGCTGATCCGGGCCCAGCAGCTTCGACCAGGTGTCGCCGACGCGCTGCAACACGGCATCGCCGGCGCGATGGCCGAGATGATCGTTGATCTTCTGGAACCGGTCCAGGTCGACCAGTACCAACGCGAGCCCCTGACCGGTCCGCCCGGCATGTCCGATGGCGCTGTTGAGCGCGCGGTCGAAACCGCGGCGGTTCAACAGCCCGGTGAGTGTGTCGATATCGGCGTCCGAGGCCATCCGGGTGAGGATGCCGACCACGATGCCGACGCCGACCGTGATTCCGGCCGGGATGATGCCCGACCACCAGGGCAGACCCCGGGACGGCACCACCCACAGACAGAGCACGACCGCGAACGCCACATGCGCCCCGGCCAGCCGCCAGGCGAAGAAGATCGCGGCATCCGCGGCGACGAAGACGTAGAAGGCGGCGAGCGTGATCGCGCCGACCGTATTCGGGAACCAGTGCACGGCGATGGTGACCAGCACCGTCGCCACCGCGACATACCCGTGGTGCACCCAGTGCGGCTGGCGAGGACCCCAGATCAGCAGGCTCACGCCGAGCAACAGCGCGACCGCTGCGGCCGAGCCGACCAGCGGGCGGTTGCCCTCGTTTCCCGGTGCGATGGCAGTGATCAGCAGGCCCAGGACCCCACCCATGACGTAGAACGCCCCGGTGGTCCGAGCCATGACCATTGCCGTCGCCAGCGCCGATGCCGCCCGAACCTGCGTGCGGGTATCGCCGCGAGACCCGAGTCCTCGCACGCCGTCCAGCCTAGACAACGCGGTGCATAGCAGTAGTGACAACCGCCGGATTCGAGGCCGAAGTCACCGCGGCGGTGCCGCCATCATCACCGCGGCGGTGCCGCCATCATCACCGCGGCGGCTCGAGCACCTCGCGGCCCACGAACGGGACCAGTGCGGCGGGCACCCGGACCGAGCCGTCGGACTGCTGGTGATTTTCCAGCAACGCGACGATCCACCGCGTGGTCGCGAGGGTGCCGTTGAGGGTCGCGGCGATCTGCGGCTTGCCGTTCTCGTCCCGGTAGCGCACCGACAGGCGGCGGGCCTGGAAGGTGGTGCAGTTCGAGGTCGAGGTGAGTTCGCGATAGGTCTGCTGGGTCGGCACCCACGCCTCGCAGTCGAACTTGCGGGCGGCCGAGCTGCCGAGATCGCCGCCGGCCACATCGATGACCCGATACGGGACCTCGATCGCGGCGAGCATCTCCTTCTCCCAGTCGAGCAGGCGGCGGTGTTCGGCGTCGGCGTCCTCGGGACGGCAGTAGACGAACATCTCGACCTTGTCGAACTGGTGCACGCGGATGATGCCGCGGGTGTCCTTGCCGTAACTGCCGGCCTCGCGGCGGAAGCACGACGACCAGCCGGCATAGCGCTTCGGCCCGTCGCTCAGGTCGAGGATCTCGCCCGAGTGGTAGCCGGCCAGCGGGACCTCCGAGGTGCCGACCAGGTACAGATCGTCGTCGTCGAGGTGGTAGACCTCGGCCGAATGCTGCCCCAGGAAGCCCGTTCCGGCCATGATCTCCGGGCGCACCAGCACCGGCGGGATCATCATGGTGAAACCGTTGGCGACCGCGCGCTGGGCGGCCAGCTGCAGCAGGCCCAGTTGCAGCAGGGCGCCGTAGCCGGTCAGGAAGTAGAAGCGCGCGCCCGAGACCTTGGCGCCCCGTTCCATATCGATCAGTCCGAGCGCCTCGCCCAGGTCGAGATGATCGCGCGGGGAGAAGTCGAATTCGGTGGGCGTGCCCACTGTTTCGAGCAGCACGAAGTCGTCCTCGCCGCCCGCGGGCGCGCCCTCCTGCACGACGTTCGAGATCGCGCGGTGGGCGGTGTCGAGTTCGGCGTCGGCGGCGTTCTCGGCGGCCTCGGCCTCCTTCACCTTCGCCGACAACTCCTGCCCGTGCGCCAGCAGCGTCGCACGCTCGTCGGGGGACGCCTTGCCGACCTTCTTACCCAGCGCCTTCTGTTCGGCGCGCAGGTTGTCCGCCGTCGCGACCGCGGCGCGGCGGGCGGCATCCGCCTCGAGCAGGGCATCCACCAGCGCCGGGTCCTCACCGCGGGCACGCTGCGAGGCACGGACCGCTTCGGGATTCTCGCGCAGGAATCGGAGGTCGATCATGGGCAATCAGCCTAGTGGGAGGTGTCCACCGCATTTTCTGAGGATCCGGTGAAATCCGAACCGATCGTGGCAGGCCTCGCACGGGGCCTGCCATGATGGACGGCGATGTCCTCCGACGATGGGGCGCCAGCGGCGCCGGAACCGGGAAACGAAGAATCCGACACGCCTCGCCGCAGGCGTGCCGGGGCCAAACGTCGCCGCCCGTTGCCGGGCGCCGGGAAACGCCTGGGGCAGGATGGCAAGGCGTTGCATCCGCATCGGCTGCGGTGGGGATTGCTCGCGGTCGCCGTCGGTGCCGTGGTGGCGGCGCTGGTGACGCTGTCCATCTCGGGGTTTCGCAGTTCGCACGGACTGGAGGTGCACGATCCCGGATCGGGCAAACCGCCCGCGGGTCGTGCCGACGCCGCCTTCGGCGCCGCCAAGACCGGCGACTGCCTCACCTGGACCAGCACCAAAACCCTGGATCTGACCAAGGTCAACTGCGCCGACAAACATCTGTTCGAGGTCACCGCCGACATCGACCTGAGCAAATATCCGGGTCGTGAATTCGGGCCGGGCTCGGCCTTCCCCGATTCGCTGCGCTTCGGCGAACTGCGCGACGAACACTGCGCATCGGCCGCGGCCGCCTACCTCGGTGGCCGGCTCGACCCGCGCGGGCGATTCGTGGTCGGCATGGTCAACCCGGGTGAACCGGGCTGGCGCAACGGCGATCGGACCATCCGGTGCGGGCTGCAGTTGGTGAGCGCCACGGGCAACGCCACACAGCAGACCGTGGGCCGGGTGCGCGACAGCGACCAGTCCCGCGTCTTCGATCCGGGCACCTGCATCGGCATCAATCAGAACCTGCCGACCAACGAACCGGTCCCCTGCGGCCAGCCGCACGCCTACGAGGTGATGTCGACGGTGGATCTCGGCACCCACTTCAACGGCGGCCCGCCGGCGAACGCCGATCAGGACAAGTTCATGCAGGACGAATGTGGCCGGGCCGCAGGCGATTACCTCGGTGGCCAGGACGCGCTGATCAACAAGACGCTGACCATCTTCTGGGACAACCTCGACGCCCGCAGCTGGCTGGTCGGCAGCCACAAGCTGAACTGCCTGGTGGGCAAGGGCTCTCAGGACGGTTTCGCGACGATCACCGGATCGGCCAAGGGCGATGTGCTGATCGACGGCCAGGCTCCGGTGCCGCCGCCGAGTTCCGGGCGTTCCACCCCGGCGACGCTGCCGGGCGCGGCTCCCGCGCCGATTCCGCCGCAGCGCTGACGCCATGCCGGTGTCGATGTCGGAGAGCCGGTTCGAAGAACTGGTCGGCGATGCGCTGGATACGATTCCGGCCGCGCTCACCCAGGCGATCGAGAACGTCGTGGTGTTGATCGAACCCCGCAATTCCGAGGATCCGCATCTGCTCGGGCTCTATCACGGCATTGCCCTGACCGACCGGGTGGACAGTCAGTACGGCGGCGCGCTGCCGGACACCGTCACCATCTACCGCGACACGATTCTGGAAATGTGCGACGACGAACGGCAGGTCGTCGAGGAAGTGGCCATCACCGTGATCCATGAGATAGCTCACTATTTCGGGATCGACGAAGAGCGACTGCATCAGCTGGGATGGGGCTAGTTTTTACGCGCGTAGCGGGTAAAGTCGAATCGATTCGTGACTCGAGGGAACCGAACCGGGGGCCGTCGCGTCCAATCATCTCGTAGGGGGAATTCTCGTGGTTCCACCGACGGGTCTGCCGGATTCTCTGTGCCGGAACAGCACTGAGGCTCGGGCAGCCTCGACACTTGCATAGCCGCCACAAGAAGGAGTTCGAGTCATGGTTGGTCTGCTCGGTGTACAGCCCGAAGTCGTCCTCGCGGCCTCGGCGGAACTCGATCTGCTCGCCGAACGTCTCACGGCCGCCACTGCTTTGAGCGGTCCGGCCACCCACGTCGTCCCCGCCGGCGCCGAAGAGGTATCCGTCGCCGCGGCAACCCATCTGAACGAGGGCGCTCTCAGCCACGACCGCGCGGCCGCGCAGGCCATCCTCGAGCTGCATCACGCGGCCGCCATCCTGCGTCAGCAGCTGGCCTCCTACATCGCCCAGGACGCGGTCAACGCGGCCGGCACCGCCGCCATTCAGTTCTGACCGGCGCCGATCCTTCACCACACCATTCGTTCAGGGGAGAGACAATGACCGCAGGGATCACCGGAATCTACTGGCTGCCCCGGCTCGCCGAGGGCAACTCGAGTTTGCTGACCGCGGGTCCGCATGCCGTTCCGGCCGCTGCCGCGGCCACGGCATGGGGTGGGCTGACGGCGGCGTGGGTCGACGCGACCGCGACCGTCACCCGGGTCATGGCCGAACTGGGTGTCGGCATGATCGGCCTCAACGGCGCCGTCGCACTGACCAAACTCGCCGGCTTCACCGGCTGGGCCGAACAGCAGGGCGTGCAGGCGGCGGCGATGGCGGCCAAGGCCTCCGCACACGCCACCGCCAATACCGTTGCCACCCTTGCCATGCCGAGCCTGCCCGAAATCGCCGCGGTGGATGCCGCGCGCGTCGCGGCACATGCCCACGGCGGCGATCTGGACGGTAGCGGCGAGGCGGCCGAAGCCGCCAAGGCCGCACTGGATGTGCAGGCCGCCCTGGTCATGGACACCTACGAATCCACCGTCGAGGCCATGACGGCGACTCCGGCCGAATTCCTGACGCCGCCGCCGATCGCGGCGGGCGCCGGACTGGCCGACAGCGGCGCCGAGGCGGCGTCGCAGAACACCAGCAGCGACCCGGTGCAGACCGCCATCGGTGTGGCACAGGCGCTCGCGAGCGATCCGGGCGTGGTCAGCGCCGCGACCCAGGCGGCCAATGTCGCCGGATCGGTGGCCTCGACGGGTGTCTCCACGGTGGGCAATGTCGCCGGTACCGCGATCGCCGCGGCCACCGGCCATGCTGCGCCGGCCGCGAGCATGTCGCCGATGATGATGGGCGGCATCGGTGGTGTCGCCGCCGCCGGTGGCGCCGCGGCCGCCACTCGCGCCGTGTCCTTCGGTGGAAGCACCGTCGGTATCGGCAACGGCGCCGGCACGCTGCAACTCCCCGAGGGCTGGGGCGCCGGCAATGTGATCGGTGGTCCGGCCGCGACCGCGCCGGTGGCGGAGACCGCACCCGTCGCGCAGATGGGCGCACCGGCTCCGGCCCGCGCGAACAACGCCGCCGGTAACCCGCTGCTGGGCCGCCAGGTGAACAGCGACGACGACGAGGGCGAGCACCAGGGCAACGACTATCTGCGCGGTGAGCACTTCGCCGACGGCCGGGTCATCGCGTCCGGTGTCATCGGAGCGGACCCGGTCGCGGGAGCGCGCTAAGTGACCGTACTCGGCGCCGGCCGCGGGCCGTCAATGCTCGAGTCCGTCGTGTTGTCGCTCGACGAGATGCAGTTTCTGCTGGAGAAACTGGAGATCGACGAGGTGCCGGTCGTGCTGAATGCGATGGGCCGCTACGACAACGTCGTCGACCACGACCGGGCGATGTCCGCGGCCGCCGAATCGCTCACCGCGCGTGAGCTACTCGTCGACGGGGTCGTCCATCACGACCTGGAAGACCGGCTGCGCGGGCTGTACCGCCCACACTGGGTGATCTCGATGCGCTGGTACGTCGGCGACCGGGTGAACCGATTCTGCCTCGCGAAGGGCGACAACCTCGATGTCGTCGCCCTGCGCGGGCCGAATTCCTACAGCATCGACGAGGCCGGACACGACCTGCCGGGCACGATCATGGCGGCGCTGGGTCCGGCGGAGGCGCTCGAGCTCAGTGGAATGAACGTCCTGACCGAGGAACTCAAGCCGATCCTCGGTGATGCCGGGGATGCCACGACCACCGCCCAGCGCCTGGGCCGGGTGGGGCGGCCGCCCCGCGACGCGCAGGCGCTGGCCTCGGCGCTGGTCGAAATCCATTCGCATGCTTCGATCGTCGGCGTGGTGTACAACGATGCCAGCCGTGACATCTCCGACGGGATGATCGCGGTGTACAACACCCGCAACGGACGATTCATCGGGGTCACCACCCGCTCCGACGACGAGGTCATGTGGACCTCGCTGGCGAGCGGAACACCGGGCCGGCTGCGGACCGCGATCAAGGACCTCATCGAAAAGCTTCCGCTCCGCGAGGATTTCAAGCCGACGACGCCCGGCGTCGGCTAACCCATCGGGTCGTCGGCCTTCGGTTCGACCTGGTATCCGAACGGCGGGGTATAGCGGCCCCAGCGGACACAGGTCCAACCGCCGTCGGCCGTCGGGGCCAGTTCGATGGTCTCGGTGTTGTCCAAATGGTTGTTGGTCGTGAACGGCGGTGCGACGCCGGTGAGTTCACGGGCCGCCAGTCGCATCGCGGCGCCGTGACTGACCAGCAGCACGTCGCGCGAATTCGAACCGGGGAGCAGATAGGTGTCCCGGAGTTGTTCCAGCACGGGCAGATACCGCTCGAGGACCTCCTCGCCGGATTCGCCGCCCGGAAGCCGCGTATTCAGCTCGCCCAGATGCCAGGACCGGTAGACGCGCTGGAATTCCCGATGCGCCGCTTCGGAGTTCTGCCCCTCCAGCTCGCCGACCTGTACCTCGTACACGCCGTCGACCACCTCGGCCCCCACACCGGTCACCGATTCGATATGGCCCGCGGTCTGCTGAGCACGCAGCGCCACCGAGGAATACAACCGCACCGGCGGCACCGCCAACCGCGCGGCGAACGACTTGGCTTGAGCCACACCGCGTTCGGTGAGCGGTAAGCCGGGAACGCGGGTATCCAGAAGTTTCGCGACATTGCCCTCGGTCTCGCCGTGACGGACCAGCACCAACCTGCCGGAACCACGGACGGGATCGAGAGTCGCACCGATTTCGGTCATGAGGCGTCCACCCCCTTTTTCACATCGTCCAACCAGGCCGCCGCCGGCTCGTCGGCGGGCGGCGGCGAACCACTCGGTGAACTGGCCGGCCAGGAGCCCAGGTACCGGATCCGCCCGGCGGTCCGGTGCAGCGCTTTCAGGGCCTCGGCGACGGCGGTGTCGTCGATATGGCCGACACAATCCAGATAGAAGCGATAGGTACCCATCCCGGTGCGCGTCGGCCGGGATTCGATCCGGGTCAGATCGACACCGCGAGTGGCGAATTCGGCGAAAACCCGCATCAGCGACCCGGGTTCGTTCGCCAATTCGAGCACCACCAGCGAGGTGCGGTCGGCGCCGGTCCGGGCCGGCGCCTCGCACGGCGGAGTGACCAGCACGAAGCGGGTGATGGCCTGGTCGTGGTCGGCGACGCCGGTGGCCAGTTCGATGAGGTTCAGGCGCTCACCGGCCAGCGTGGTCGAGACCGCGGCGTCGGCATGGCCGGCCACGACATCCTCGGCCGCGGCCGCGTTGGAGGCCGACGTGTACAGCGCTGCCTGCGGCATCCGATCCGCCAGCCACAACCGCACCTGCGCGGCCGCCACCGGATAGGCCGCGACCGTGCGCACCCGCGACAGTTCCATACCGGGTTTCGCCACGATCGTGAACGCCACGTCGAGCTCGGTTTCGGCGATGATCTGCAGCCGCGGGCCCACCGCGAGGGCGTCCAGGGTCGCCGAGATGGAACCCTCCACCGAGCTCTCGATCGGCACCACCGCGCCGTCGGCCGCACCGGAGCGGATCATCTCGAGTGCCGCGCCCTGACTGGGTGCGGCGATCCGCTCGACCGGCTCGTCGAAGGCCCCGTCCGATTCGAGTCGGGCCAGGGCCATCTCGGTGAAAGTTCCCGACGGTCCGAAATAGGCGATACGCGGCACGGATACGACATTACTGGCAGTTGGCTGCGCGCTCGCCGTTTGCGCGTACCCAGCGGTAACAGCCCAGGTCGTGGCGGGCGGCGATCAGGGCGCCAGCACCCGCAGCGCCGCCGTCACCGCCTCCACCCGTTCGGTTTCGACGGCCAGCAGCACCTCGCGCAGCGCCTGAACGGCCGGCGCCGACAGGCCGCGCAGGAATTCGATATCGGGGCTGGTCAGTGCGGTCCGGATATTCTCGCCGCACAACGCGGCCACTGTGGCGGCGACGATCGCGACCGCCCGCTCGCCCGAGGCGGTCACGGCGACGAATCCGGTATCGGAATGTGCCACGCCGACCAGGAATTCGGCGACGCGCTCATCGGACAGGGTCAGGTCGAGCACCGGCGCCTGGGGATTCGCCGACGGCAGCCGGACCAGCCCGTCCACCAGATCGGACGGGCCCGTGGTGGGCACGCTCAGCGACAGCAGAACGGGTTCGGAGGCGGGCGTCGAATCGTGCGGCACATTTCCACCGTAGCGAGCGCAATGCTTGCGCAACGACGGGCCGTGACTTAGCTTAGGTTTACCTAATTATCCGCCGTATCCCGGGTTCGTCACTGGAGGTCTGTATGCGCCGCACGATCACGTCCGCCGCTCCATCCGCCGCGGAGCGGATCCGCAGCGCGTGCGCCCATGCCGAGAGTTCCGTCCTGGCCCTGCCCGGCACCGATCCGATTCCCACGACCGTGCATCATCTGCGCGCGTGCGGCGATGTGGTCGTCGCCGTCGCGCGCAATTCGGCGGCGGTCGCCGCCGCGGCGGCCGAGGTCGGTTCGCCGGGGGTGCTGGAGTTGACCGACCACGCACCCCTGGCGTTGCGCGAGCCCGTGCGGGCGCTCGTCTGGCTGCGCGGGCGGGTGCGCGCGGTACCCGGACATGCCCAGCGCGCCTTGGCATCTCAGGTCGCGAGCGAATATCCGCATCCGGGTCTGCTCGATGTCGGTCACACCAGCACGCTGCTGCGAGTGGTGCTGGAATCGGCAGTCGTCGCCGATTCCGCCGGCGCCGAATCGGTCTGCCCGCACGATCTGCGCAGCGCCGACGCCGACCCGTTCTGGGAGCTGGAAGCGGCCTGGCTGCACCATATGGACTCCGATCACGCGGATGTGATCGCCCGGCTGGCCCGCCACCTGCCGGTCCGGCTGCGCGGTGGTTCGGTGCGGCCGCTGGCCATCGACCGCTACGGCGTCACGCTCCGGGTCGAGGGACCCGACACCGATCACGATGTGCGACTGCCCTTCCACGCACCGGTGGACGATGTGCAGTCACTGAGCCGCGCGGTGCGGATCCTCGCCGGTTGCCCGTTCCTCGACCGCATGCACGGCTCCGATCGCTCCGCCTGAGAGCACGCCGGATACGCGGCACGCGGCCGAGCACCCCTAGATTGTTCCTATGGTTCCGGGTGATCGTTTCGCAGCTACCTGGCCCGATCCCGCTGCGGAGCGCGACCGGTTCGCCGTCCGGGTGGAGATCGCGATCGTCCTGGTCGTCACCTTCGGGACGAGCGGGGCCGGTGCGGCACTGTCGCTACTGGAAAGCGCGCTGGCGCCGGGCGGAATCGGCGGGCAGCAGGTCGCGCTGAATCCCTCGCGGGCCGCGCAGTCGACGATCGATCTGCTGTTTCAGTTGTTGAGCGTCGCACGACTGATCGGCTGGGGTGCGCTGGGACTGTATCTGTTGTGGCGCAGCGGAATCGGGCCGCGACTGATCGGGCTGGCGCGGCTCCGGTGGCGTGGTGACGTGGTCCCCGGCCTCGTCCTCGCCGCGGTGATCGGCCTGCCCGGACTGGGTCTGTATCTGGCCGCCCATGCGCTGGGGCTCAGCGTGACGATCGTGCCCAGTTCCCTGCACGACCACTGGTGGCGATTGCCGGTGCTGGTGCTCTCGGCCATCGCGAATGCCGTGGCCGAGGAGATCATCGTCGTCGGATATCTGATCAGCCGGCTGCGCGCGCTCGGGTGGTCGGAGAACCGATCACTGGCCGCGTCGGCGCTGCTGCGTGGCAGTTATCACCTGTATCAGGGGTTGGGCGGAGGCATCGGCAACCTGGTGATGGGGGTGATCTTCGGCCGGTACTGGCAGCGGACCGGACGGCTGTGGCCGCTGATCCTGGCACACGCGACGATCGATTCGGTCGCCTACATCGGCTACACCGCACTGCACGGCCACGTCTCCTGGTTGCCGTAAGACCGGGCCGACCTGCGGGAATCGGCCACGTTCACCCCCGCGGACGCATTGTGCCGACGAGCACAACGCCCCGGTCAGTACCATCTCGGTGGTGAACGGCGACGACCCCCAGCAGTATCCGCGGACCCGCCGGGTGCCGCCGCCGGCGGGCCCGGACGGTCGGCGCATGCCGCCGCCGGATCGGCACGGCCACGATCCGCGAGTTCCGCCCGGTTCCGGACGGCCGATGCCACCCGGCTCGGGCCGCCCGCCGAATTCGGGCCGTCCTCCCGGCTCGGGCCGGCCGCTGCCGCCCGGGCGCCCACCGATCGAACCGACCCAGGTCATCCACCGCGACGGCAACAATCCGCCGCTGGCCTGGTCACAGGTCCCGAGCAGTCCCGCCCGGCCGCGCGGTAACCCGCAGCCCTTCGAACACGGCGTCGCACCCGGCGGCGAACCGCCCACCCACGCTCCGACGCAGCGCCCGGTTCCGTACCGGGAACCACCGCCGCCGCCCCCGGCACGTCCCCGCCGCACCGAACGCCCGCCGCGCGAACCACGTGCGCCGCGCACCCGCCGGAAACGGCATTGGGGCAGGTGGTTGCTGATTCTGCTGCTCATCATCGTTCTGCTGCCGGTCGCGGGGGTGATCTATCTGGATCGCTCACTGCACCGCATCGACGCCCTGTCCGCCTATCCCGACCGGGTCGCGCAGACCGCCGGCACGAACTGGCTGCTCACCGGATCCGACACCCGCGTCGGTCTGACGCCGGAACAGGAGAAGGAGCTGTCGACCGGCGACAGCGCCGATGCCGGTGGTGAGCGCAGCGACACCATCATGCTCGTGCACATCCCGAAATCCGGTGCGCCCACCGTGGTGAGTCTGCCGCGCGATTCGTATGTGAGCATTCCGGGCGTCGGCAAGGACAAACTCAACGCGGCGTTCTCCGCGGGCGGTCCGAAATTGCTGGTGCAGACGGTCGAGAACGCGACCGGCCTGCGGATCGATCATTTCGCCGAGATCGGCTTCGGCGGTTTCGCGGGCATGGTCGATTCGCTCGGCGGGATCGATATGTGCCTGCCCGATGCGATCGACGATCCCAAGGCCGGCATCGACCTCCCGGCGGGATGCCAGCATCTGTCCGGCTCCCAGGCGCTCGGCTTCGTGCGTACCCGGGCCACGCCCCGGGCGGATCTGGACCGCATGAACAATCAGCGGCTGTTCCTTTCCGCGCTGCTGGACAAGGCGACCAGCGCCGGTACGCTCGCCAATCCGTTGAAGGTGTGGCCGCTGGCTCGCGATGTGGCGTCCTCACTGCAGGTCGACAAGGGAGATCACATCTGGGATCTCGGCCGGCTGGGCTGGGCGCTGCACGGTAAGACGATTGCCACCACGGTGCCGATCGGCGGTTTCACCGACGAGTCCGGCTCGGGCAATGTGCTGTTGTGGGACAAGGATCGGGCGAGCCGATTCTTCGACGCGCTGGCACACGACCAGGCGATCCCGGACGATCTGCTCACCCGGTAGCGTCGGGGACATGCCCGGTACCGGCCCCTTCCCCGAACTCCTGCGCGCGCAGATACGGCACGAATTCACCGCCTCGCAGCAATATCTCGCCGCCGCCGTCTATTTCGACGCGCAGCGACTGCCGCAGCTGGCACGTATTTGCTATGCAGGCGCGGAGGACAAACGCGCCCATGCTTTGCGGATGGTGCAGTATCTGCTCGACCGGGATGTCGCCGTCACGGTCACGGGTACCGACGAGGTGTGTTCGGAATTCGAATCACCCTCGGCCACCGTGGAATTCCTGCTGGCTCGCGAACGAGAGCTGACCGATCTCATCACCACACTGACCCGGACCGCCCGGGATGCGGGCGATTATCTCGGCGAACAGTTCATCCGCTGGTTTCTCGAAGACCAGCTCGAGGAGGTGGCGCGGCTCACCACACTGGTGGCGGTCTGCGAGCGCGCGGCCGGCAATCTGTTCGACATCGAGGAGTTCGTGGCGCGCGAGATTCCGGCCACACGCGCGCCTGATGCCTCCGCGCCGAAACCCGCGGGAAGCGCGCGGCGATGAAATGCGGGCGAGGCTCGAAATCGCAGGCAGTCGACGAATTCACCGAATGCGGCCCGTCGCAAGGGTGCGACTGCGATAACTAAGGCAACACTTGCCTCATTAAGGGTGTACTTGGATGACAGCCGAAGTTGACCAGCACTAATGTCGGGCCCATGTCCAGCCACCCCGATTCCTCGCACAGCAAATTTCACGCCCTGCTCCACGATCAGATCAGGCATGAATTCAATGCCGAGCACCAGTACATTGCGATCGCGGTGTGGTTCGACAACGCCGACCTGCCGGTTCTGGCGAAGCACTTCTATGCCCAGGCCATCGAGGAACGCAATCACGCGATGATGATCGTGCAGTATTTCCTCGATCGGGATATGAGCGTCGAACTCTCCGGAGTCGATGGCGCGCGCTCGCAATTCGAGAATGCGCGCGAGCCGATCCAATTGGCGCTGCAGCAGGAGAAGACCGTCACCGAGCAGATCATCCAGTTGGCCAGTACCGCCCGCGAAGAGGGCGATTACCTGGGCGAGCAGTTCATGCAGTGGTTCCTGAAGGAACAGGTCGAAGAGGTGGCGCGGATGACCACGCTGCTCACCGTCGCGGATCGGGCCGGGTCGAATCTGTTCGATCTCGAGTATTTCGTCTCCCGCGAGATGAGCGGTCCGAGCGATGCCTCGGGGGCGCCCTCGGCGGCCGGCGGAAACATCTGACGCGAGACGAAACGTGAAGAACGAACTCGGCCTGCCGTCCGGCGGGCCGAGTTCGTCGTCTGAAGCCGATGCGAAACGCTTGTCCCGCAGCGGGTTTCGCTAGCGCAGGGTGACCTGGCGCGAGCGCAGCCCGTCGCGCGAGCGCCGCTCGTCGGAACTCATCGGGGCTTCGGAGGCCAGCGCTTCGGCCAGACGAGCGCCGAATTCGTTTGCGGGGGTGACCCATTCACTCGGGTGGCGTTCGCGATCCAGATCGAAGACCGGCACCAGCAGGCCGTGCGTGCGGAACGAGCCCGCGAATCGGGAACCCTCGCCCAGGTGCAGTCCGCCCGCGGCGTGCACGCGCGCGAGGGCCAGCATCAGGTCATCCTCGTCCTCGGGCCGGACCCAGCGCAGATGCGCCTTCTCCCCCGCGTCGACCCACCACGCCGCGCCCACGGATTCGGCGCCGAGAGCGAGCCGATCCGACGGCATGATCGCCTGATCGGCCTGGTCGATCGTCGCGGCGACCTGCGGATCCGGCGTGACGCCCTCCGGGACCCACCACTGGAAGTTCTGGTGGACGGTCAGATCCAGAGGCGCCTTGGGGTCGATCACCTCGGTCAGCGGGGGCACCGTGTCCTGGGCGGCCTCACTGGCCGCGGTGAGCGATGCGCCGGGTTCGGCGGCCTGCGTCCACAGAATCGCGGCGGCCAGGTCGGCGGCCGGATTCTCCGACTGGAACTGCACCTGCGCCCCGACGAAACCGGTCGGCTCGTCACCGGCACGGACCAGGGCGGCGACGGCGCCGGGCAGCACGGTGGCCAGGGTCACCGGACGCTCGGCGGAGACGCCGGCGGCCAGTTTCAGGGTCGCGGTCGCCGACGGAACGAACTCGCGGAGTGCGACCAGGTCGCATTCGGCGGCCAGCCCGGCGAAGGGACGCGTGACGGCCGAGGCGGCCTGCTGTTGCGCCGCACGACGTTCGGCGAGGCGCTGAGCCCGATTACTGTCGGGCTTGGGAGTATTGCGCTTCTTCTTACCCACGAACGCAGAACCTACATGTTCCGCGGCCATCGGCGCGCAGGGGCGCACCGAATCCGCCGCGCAGGGGCGCCGAATCCGCCCCGCGGGACGCATCGAGTCGGCCGCCGGGGCCGGCCGGGTGGATCAGATACCGTCCAGCACGGTTTTGGTCCGGCCGGGATGGTTGGTCGCGACCCAGCTGACGCCCAGCTCCGCGCACAATTCGACGTCCTGGGGATCGTCGACGGTCCAGCAGTAGGTGGCGCGGCCGGCCGCCGCGGCCTTGTCGACGAGTTCGGGATGTTCGCGCAGGGTTTTCACCGACGGGCCGACCGCGGTGGCGCCGACCGTCGTGGCGGCGCTGCCGCCCAGATACCGCGAGGATTCACCGAGCAGCACGGTCGGCAGCAGCGGCGCGGCGCGGCGGATGCGCCATACCGCGGTGGCGGCGAACGACATCACGACCGCTCGGGAATGGTCGGCCGAGGCCGGTGTGGCGATGCCGAAGCGCTGCAATTCGGCCAGCACCTTGTTCTCCACCAGCGCGCCGTAGCGGACCGGATGCTTGGTCTCGATGAACAGTTTGGTCGGCCGGCTGCGCCAGTCCAGTACCAGCGTGATCAGCTCGGTCAGCGTCAGCACGGGTGCGGGGCTGCCGTCACCGCCGAAGTCGAGTTCGCGCAGCTCGTCGAGGGTCATCTCGCTGACCAGGCCGGTGCCGGACGAGGTACGGTCCACGGTCCGGTCGTGCACACAGACCAGGTGACCGTCACGGGTCAGCCGGACATCGCATTCGACACCGTCGGCGCCCTCCTCCAATGCCAGCTCGTAGGCGGCGAGGGTGTGTTCGGGACGGGTCCCCGACGCACCCCGGTGCGCGACCACGAACGGTGCGCGATTGCCCTGGCTCACTTGGCCATGACCTCCTCTTGTTCGACGCGCTCCGCTTCGGTGTGCTCGGCTTCGGTGTCCGGTGCTTCGACGTGGTCGCCGGCCGACCGGTTGTCGGCTTCCACCGCGGCGACCGGATGGACGGGCTCGATCACCGGCACCGCCGGACCGGTCGCGGGCAACCAGCGCTTGGGCATCCGGATCCGGCCGCGCAGATCACGACCCTCGCACATCCGCAGCACCCACAGCGACAGCACCGCCGCCGCGACCGCGACCAGATCGGTGTAGACCGTGAAGATCACACCGTCGGCTTGGCCCTGCAGCGTATCGGCCGTGCGCCAGAACAGCGACGCGATCACCATCACACCGTTGAGAACCCAGACACACCACCAGATCCGCACCGCGCGCAGCGTGCGCGGATCGCCACCCAGCTGACGGACCAGTTCGGTGAGGAAAACGCCGGGCCAGACCAGATTGACCACCGGAATGATCCCGCCGCACAGCAGCGCCCGCAGGGAGCGGGGATCGCGGCGGCCGTTGTCGGCATAGGCGCTGCGGCGCGCGCGGACCAGCCAGCCGATCAGGCCCACCGCGGTAACCAGCGCGCAGATCAGCGCGGCGACCGAGGTCGCGTAGACGGCGAGGTCGGAGAAGAACAGCAGCAGCGGCTGGATCAGCCGGGTGCGGTTGCGCAGCAGAATCAGATAGCGGCCGAATTCGGCGACCGCCGACAGTCCGAACAGGATGACGGTGGCGAGCAGCAGACCGGCCACCCGTTCGGTCAGCCAGTGCAGGACGGCCTGGACCCGGTTCTGCGGCGTGACGGCGACGTGCGGCGGCCGATCCCGCAGTCCCCAGCGCGGAATCTCGGTGTAGCGCGGGGTGGCGGGATCGACCGCGGGCGCCGGACGCGGACGTTCGCCCCGCGGGCCGCGCCCCGGCGGGCGGGCCACCCAGCGGTAGTTACGCCGTTCCGGCGGCGCGTCGACGGGTGCCGGCGACAGCAGCACACCGCGACAGCGCGGGCACCAGTGCATCGGGGTGCCGTGCACCGCCCAGCGGGCGCCGCACCGGGCGCAGGGTTGCACGACCGTACTCACCGGGCTGCTCCCCCTTCCATCCAGTCGACCTTCATCATCGGGTGTGCGGTTGCGCTCGTGGTGTTCGACGGCTCGTCAGTAGATTTTCGCCTCGTGATCGCCCGGGGTGCTCAGTAAGCGTCCGGCCTGCTGCCAGGCGACCATGCCACCGACGACCTGGTAGACCTCGAATCCCACGTACGCCAGATATTTGGCGACCTCGATCGAGCGCCCGCCCTGCCGGCAGACCACGTAGATCTCGGCGTCGTAGTCCAGTTCGTCCAGGCGTGCGGGCACGTCGACCATCGGGATGTGCAGCGCGGCCGGCGCGTGGCCGAGCTGCCATTCGTCGGCTTCGCGGACATCGAGCAGGATCGCGGACGGGGCGCCGGCACCGGATCCGGCACCCGCCGACGGTGCGGCGTCGAATTCGGCAGGCAGATCCTGGACCGGCACCGAGGGGATTTCGGAGCTCGTCACAATGGACGATCCTGCCATGTCCCCCGGATCGGCGGGGAGACCCGGCAGTCGATCGCCCGGGTGAACTCCAGGTTTGTTCCGGCCGTCGATACCGTGCCGCACACCCCGGGCAAACCGACCTGTGTATATCTCACCCCCAGTTATCCACATAATCCACAACCTCATCCACAGGTTGCGACTTGCGAGACCGGTCGGTTCGCATCATCCGATTCGGGAAAACGGAACGGGGGCCGCTCCGGGACTCCCCTCCTCGTCCCGGAGCGGCCCCCGCCGCCGCCTGCGGGCCTCTGCGCTGGTCAACGGCGTATGACCGGCCGCTACGAGAACCCGACACATACTTGGACGGGCCGTCTGACCGATCGGTTCCCTCTCTCCGGCAAAAAACCGACAACACTAGCGAGAAACCGAAATACCGAGCTCGACGGCGGGGAATCGGTAGCCTGACGCTATGGACGCGAGCAGGGCGTTACTCGACGGATTGGATACGGCCGGGCTCAACACCGCACTCGCCGAGGCGACCTGTCTCGGACTCGTGGTCGACGCCGCGGACGCACGACTTCGAATCGAACTGGAGGTGCTCACCCTCCCCGGTGACGGGCAGCCCGCCGACGGCCGGGTGTCGCTCACACTGTCCGGGGTCAGCCGGGTCGCGGCATCCCTGCGCCAGCAGCGCTGGGATGATCTGGAACCGCATATCTTCCCCCTCACCCTCGACACCCTCGGGGACGCCATCGCCGGATTCGGCGGCGGCGCCCTGCACGGCTGGGATTTCATCGACGTCGACGACAGCGGCTGGGCGCTGTGGCGCGAGCTGCTGAGCTTCGACACCACGATCAGCGATCGGACCCCTGCCCACGTCCTCGAGTTCTCCCAGCAGGAGGGCACCGATCCCCGCGAACTGGATGTGCGGGTCTGGTTCGAGGACGTCACCATCGAGACCGCCGACGGAAGTCTGGTCGGTCTCGACGAATTCGCGGCCGGCGCGCGGCGCTGGTGGGAGGCGCACGACTCGTGCGATCCGCGCACCATGCTGCCCGACGTCGCACCGCCGATGTAGGCCCGGATCGCGCCGCCGAAGTGGCGGAACCCGGTATCGGGATCCACGCGAAATGTGCGCCGACATGCGTTCAGCGTGAATAAATCTCCGAGCCGGGGCATATCTCGGGCATGCGCCCTCGATCCTGGCCGCACAGTCGATTTCGGGCCGTGGGAATCTAGGGTGGACCGGACCCGGTTGCATCGAGCGGGTGTACGAATGAAGGTTGGTGTGCTCGACAAGACCGGGTACACGCGCCGACATCATGAGGAAGGGACATCGTGGCTGAGTACACGCTGCCAGATCTGGATTACGACTACGGCGCCTTGGAGCCTCACATCTCCGGGCAGATCAACGAGATTCACCACTCGAAGCATCACGCCGCATACGTCGCCGGCGTCAACACCGCGCTCGAGAAGCTGGAAGCCGCGCGCGAGGCCGAGGACCACGGCGCGATCTTCCTGCACGAGAAGAACCTGGCCTTCCACCTCGGTGGTCACGTGAACCACTCGATCTGGTGGAAGAACCTGTCCCCCAACGGCGGCGACAAGCCGGTCGGGGACCTGGCCGCCGCGATCGACGACCAGTTCGGATCGTTCGACAAGTTCCGCGCGCAGTTCACCGCTGCCGCCAACGGCCTGCAGGGTTCGGGCTGGGCCGTGCTGGGTTACGACACCCTCGGCCAGAAGCTGCTGACCTTCCAGCTGTACGACCAGCAGGCCAACGTGCCGCTCGGCATCATTCCGCTGCTGCAGGTCGACATGTGGGAGCACGCCTTCTACCTGCAGTACAAGAACGTCAAGGCCGACTACGTGAAGGCGTTCTGGAACGTCGTCAACTGGGCCGACGTGCAGGAGCGCTTCGCCAAGGCCGTCGCCCAGGGCAAGGGCCTCATCTTCGGCTGAGCCGATCGGCCTCTCCGCGTACTCAGGCCATACCGTTCCGGTATGGCCTGAGTTGCGTTCGGGGCCGTGTTTCGACCGTGTTACCTGCGATTTAGCACTCTCTGGTACTTGTGTGCCAGACATTGTTCGAGTCATTCTCGGGTACTCCTATCGCACGATAGGCCGAGGACGGGCTCGCTCACCGCGGAGCCGCCCCCGTTGACAGTTCGGGAGGCATCCGATGCGTACGAACAATCCGGTCGGGGTCACGCCGTTCCAGGCCCGCGGCCTGCTGCGTGGCTTCGTGATCTCCGGGCGCTGGCCCGATACGACCAAGGAATGGGCGCAACTGCTGGCGCTCGCGGTGCGGGTGGCGAGCCTGCCCGGCCTGCTGACCACCACGACGGTCTTCGGGGCGCGCGAAGAACTGCCCGACGACCCGCATCCGGGTACCGTCGGACTGGTGGTGGCCGAGGGGCCGGTATTGGGCGAGGAAGCGATCGAGCCGGGGCGCTTCGCCGATCATGTGCCGCCCGCGCTGATGATGTTGCATCCGCCCTCCGAGACGAATCCGTCGCTACCCGAATGTGTCGGCGCCGCGTCGGGATGCGTTCTGCTGCCGGGCGTTCCGCATCTGGGGCTGGCGCACCGGGCGGCGTGGGTGGAGGCCGAACTCGACGGCACCGTCACCTCCATGGTCAGCCGCGTGGGCGTGGATCCGATCTCGGATCCCGATACCGCGGTGCTGGCCATGCTGCTCGCCGCCTGAGGTCCACGACGCCCCTTCCCACCCGCGACACGGCGGTCCGAACGAGGTGCCCAGCCCCGGCGAAACCCCTTCGACGGGTACCCGAAACTTTTCGGCCGCATCGCCAAACTTATTGCGCGCATTGCGATTTCGGCAACAGGGAGTTGGCAGCCGGGTAGGGGTAAGGGTAGGCTGAGATACAGCGAAGGGGAGTAGCCCGCAATCGCATGGTCGACATACTGATCCGCTGGACGGATCCGGCCATGCGAACCGGTTTTCCGGTGGACGAGACCTTCGGCCGACGACACACCGTTCATGCGGCGTGGTCGGCTGAGGGCGCCCGTCTTCGGCCGATACGCCGGAGACCTGGGAGCCGATAATGATCGCCGCGATACTACTGAGCTTCGGCGTGCTCTTCGTCGCCGAACTCGGCGACAAATCGCAGCTGATGGCCTTGACCTTCGCTCTGCGTTACCGCTGGTGGATCGTGCTGGGCGGTATCACCGTCGCGAGCGTGCTGGTGAATGTGATCGCCGTCGGCGTAGGACATTTCCTCGGAGCTGCCCTGCCCACCGAGTTGATTGCACTCTGCACCGGCATCATCCTGCTGGCGGTCGGTGTGTGGACGCTATGGGCGTCCCGGCACGAGGAACCCGATCCCGACGAACCCGTACCCACCGGCCCCACCTCCGCCGGCCGCGCCTTCCTCATCGTGATCTCGTCGTTCCTGCTCGCCGAACTCGGCGATCGGACCATGTTCGCCACCATCGCGCTGGCGTCCAATCACAACTGGGTGGCCGTCTGGGCGGGTTCGGTCGCGGGCATGGTCGCGGCCGGCGGTCTCGCCATCGCGATCGGCATCACGGTGGGCAAGCACATTCCGGAACGAGCGGTCGCGGTCGCTTCCGGCCTGCTGTTCCTCTACATCGGTGCCGCCACCCTGCTCGGCGCGGTGGCGCCGGACCTGGGCAAACTCGGCGAATACTCGCTCGCGGCCGTCGTGCCGCTGCTCGGCGGTGCGGTGTGGGGCCTGCTCGGGCGCCCGGATCGGCCCGAGGAGGAGCCGGCGGAACCGCATTCACTGCAGGGGCGCTGAGCGGCCGGCGGCCCGGCCCGGTTCGGCTATCGCCGACAGATCGCGGGCCAGACGGGCCGCGGCCTCCCGCAATTCCGGCGGCTCGACGACGTCGACCTCGAAACCCAGGCGCACGATGCGGACCGCGAGCCAGTCGAGGTCGTCGCCGGCCACCGTCAATACCGACCAGCCGTCGCGATCGTCTTCGACGCGGCCGACCTGGGGCGGAATCAGGTCGCGCACCCGGGCGGAGTCGGCGTGCACACGGATTCGGGCGAGGTGGCGGTACGGCGCCTCGGTCACCGATCGCTGGACGTAGCCGACCGGGTCCGGATGGTCGCGGGGACGGAAACGCCAGGTCGTGGCCTGCACCTCCCGCATGCGGTCGAGGCGGAAGGTGCGCCAGTCGTCGCGGTCCACATCGCGGGCCATGAGATACCAGCGCCGGCCGGTGGTGACCATGCGGACCGGTTCGACGGTGCGTTCACCGGCGGCCCCGGTGCGGCCGGCGTAGTGGAAGCGGACCCGGACGGCGTCCCGGCAGGCCCGGGCGAGCGTCATCAGCAACTCGGCGTCGATCTCGATTCCCGGACCGGCCATGGTCTCGGTCGCGTCGTGGACCGCGCGCACCTCGGCCCGCAATCGGGGCGGCATCACCTGATCGAGCTTCGTGAGCGCCCGCAGCGCCGCCTCACCCGCGCCCGCGACGGTTCCTCCGGTGGCCAGGCGCAGCGACACCGCGGTGGCGATGGCCTCCTCGTCGTCGAGCAGCAGCGGCGGCAGCCGCTTACCCGCGCCGAGTTGGTATCCCCCGCCGACACCGGCCGTGGCCTGGACGGGATAACCGATCGCGCGCAGACGCTCGACGTCGCGGCGCACCGAACGATCGGTGACGCCCAGCTCGGCGGCCAGTTCGGTGGCCGTCCACGACGGCCGCCGTTGCAGCAGGGCCAGCAGCCGCAGCACCCGTTCGGTAGTCGCCTCGACGGTCATGTGCTCATGGTGGCACAGATTGCGGAAGGTTTCTGTCCGCTATTCGCGCGAAGCTGTGTCCATGACCGACTGGAACAAACTGCTGCGCGAGCAGATCGACTGGCACTGGACCAACCAACTCCGGCCCCGGCTCGACGGGCTCACCGACGACGAGTACTTCTGGGAACCCGTGCCCGGCTGCTGGAACCTGCACCCGCGCGGCGCCGGCAGCGCACCGATCCAGGGTGGTTCCGGTGCGATGACCATCGACTTCGCCTTCCCGCCGCCGGAGCCCGCGCCGTTCACGACGATCGCGTGGCGGCTCGGCCATGTGATCGTCGGCGTACTCGCCGTGCGCAACGCCGCGCACTTCGGGCGCGCGACCACCGACTACTATTCGTTCGAGTACGCCGAGACCGCGAAAGACGCACTGGCCCAACTCGATTCGGAATATGCCACCTGGCTGGGCGGCATCGAATCGCTGGGCGAAGACGGCCTCGACCGTCCGTGCGGTGCGGCCGAGGGGCCCTATGCCGAACTCCCGCTCTCGGCACTGGTTTTGCACATCCATCGCGAACTGATCCACCATCTGGCGGAGGTCTGCCTGCTGCGCGACCTCTACCTGCACCGGAACCGACAGGAGGCGAGCTGATGGCCCGCGATGTCCAGATCACCTTCGACTGCGGCGATCCCGCGACATTGGCCGAGTTCTGGGCCGACGCCCTCGGCTACCGGCTGCAGGATCCACCACCCGGATTCCGGACCTGGGACGAGGCGCTGGCGGCCATGAATGTGCCGCCCGAACGGCGCAACGACGCTTCGGCGCTGATCGACCCCGAGGGCGCCGGTCCGCGGCTGTTCTTCCAGCGGGTGCCCGAGGGCAAACAGGCCAAGAACCGCGTACACCTGGATGTGCGGGCGGCCCCGGGCCTCAGCGGCGACGAACGGATGGCGGCCTTGGAGGCCGAGGCCGAGCGGCTCGTATCCCGCGGCGCGACCAGGCTGCAGCGCCACGAACCCGCTCCCCCGATGGGCAACGGGCATATCGTGATGGCCGATCCGGAGGGCAACGAATTCTGCCTCGACTGAGTCGGCATCCCGCGGTGGTCACCAGGGATCGAAATGCTCCCGCGGATCGGTGCGATCGAGGGCGCCGGGGTCGGCGGGCACACCGCCGAACAGATCGCCGCTGCGGCGGACCAACTCGAGCATGGGCTCGCGCAACTCGCGCAGCCCGTCCAGATCATCGGCCGCGACGTGGGCTGTCACCATGGCGCTGAGGGCGGCCACCATGGTGCGGCACGCGAAGCGCTGCTGATCGGTGCGGGCGTCGAGAATGTCCGCGACGAGCGAGACGAACGCTTCCTGCAGTTCCGCGCGCCGCGCGATCGCCTTGGGCCCCGCGGCGTAGACCTCGACGAGGAACAGGCGCGCATAGGCCGGTTCGGAGGCCAGACCGTCGAGGTAGGCGTCGAGCAAGGCGCCGATCGGCGGGCCGGCCGGGGCATCGGGCCGGCGCGCAGGATTTCGTGCGGAATCGCTGCCGCCGGTGCCGGTCCCGGCGGACCGATCCGGGACCGGTGGCAGCGCGTCCTGCATACGTGCGATCAGCAGTTCCACCGCTCGCTCGTAGGCCGCCTCGAAACAATCCTCTTTCGAGCGGAACTGCTCGTAGAAGGTCTCCCGCGACACACCCGCTCGCTTGAGCACCGCCGCGACCGACGTGCCCACATAGCCGTGCGCGGCCATCGCATCCGCCATCGCCGCGAGGATTCGGTCGCGCTGGTCCTGGACGACCGTTTCCCGCGGGATTCCGTGCCGGCCCCGAGGGAGCCGGCGGTCCGCGGGGGCCGAGGCGGTCATGTGGTTACTCCATCGATCGATCGCGTACCGGTTCGCAAACGAAACTAGCTGGTTGTCTTCCATTCTGCGCGGTGCCGGCTTCCCACGCGGCGCACCCCCGGCTGTGACCGCACCCACGCCCGATATGGTGCTGTTGACGGAAGGCCAGTACCCATAGGGCCGTCACTAACGAGAGGACCAAACACCGTGGAGATTTCGGGCTCCGCCGCGATCATCACCGGAGCTGCGTCCGGTCTGGGCGCCGCGACCGCAAAACGCTTCGCCGACCAGGGTGCGACCGTATTCGGTCTCGATCTGGCTCAGTCGATCGAACGGGCCGGCGACAGCGTCCCCGCCGGTGTCACCCTGATCCCGACCGACGTGACCAGCAACGACGAGGTCGCCGCCGCGGTGGCGAAGGTCGTCGAATCCGGTGTGCCGCCGCGCATCGTGGTCAACTGCGCCGGTGTGGGCTGGGCGGGACGCATCCTGTCCAAGAACGGCCCGCACGATCTGGAGCTGTTCCGGACCGTGATCACCGTGAATCTGCTGGGCACCTTCAACGTGATGCGCCTGGCCGCCGATGCCATCTCCAAGACCGAGCCGGTCGACGAGTACGGCCAGCGCGGCGTCGTGATCAACACCGCGTCGGTGGCGGCGTTCGAGGGCCAGATCGGCCAGATCGCCTACTCCGCCTCCAAGGGCGGCGTCGCCGGCATGACCGTTCCGGCCGCGCGCGACCTGGCCCAGTTCGGCATCCGCGTCAACACCATCGCCCCCGGCATCATCGACACCCCGATGCTGGCCGGCGTCACCGAGGAGTACCGCAAGGGCCTCGAGGCCGGTGTGCCGTTCCCCTCGCGCCTGGGCCGCCCGGACGAGTACGCGCAGCTCGCGCAGTACATCACCGAGCACGACTACCTGAACGGCGAGACCTTCCGCATGGACGGTGCGCTGCGCATGGCGCCGCGCTGACGCCGGCTCGCGATTGCGCTCGAGGCCGACACGGAATCCCGTGTCGGCCTTTCGATTTCGTGGACGAACGGCTGCGCGGGCCGTGGGCTGCGCTCGGGGCCGGCGGTTGTGAACGGGCACAATTTTTGCGGCGCGGTTTCGGGGCGGCTGACGATGAATTTCTCCCCAGCGGGAAATACGGCTATGTTAAAGCCTATTCTACTGGGAAGTAAGTTCATAAGGCCAGGTCGTAACGATGAAGTTGGATCGCAGTGCACAGGACTCGAGGGCGAGTGGATCGCCGAGACGGCGCCGCGGGGGCATACGTCGGATCGTGGCGCTCGGGGCCGCGGCGTGTGCGGGGGCGACGCTCGGTGGCGTGGCCGCCGGTACCGCCACCGCCACCCCGGTGAGCGAGTTCTACACTCCCCCTGCGCAATTCGCGACCGCGCCGGGATCGGTGATCAAGACCGAGCCGATGCCGGTGTTCATCGCACCGCCCGGGCTCGGGCCATGGCCGGTGAGCGCGCAGAAGGTCATGTACACCTCGCAGACCCAGGACGGTGAGCCGGTCGCGGTCAGCGGAACCTACATCGACGCGACTCGCCCGTGGCAGGGCACCGGGCCGCGGCCGACCGTCGTCATCGCGCCCGGCACCTCCGGTCAGGGCGATCAGTGCGCGCCGTCGGAGGCCTTCTCCACCGGCCTCTACGCCGACATCACGCCGCCGAGCGTCTCCGCGAATCAGGAGGCCGTCTCGGCCATGGCCTGGAACTCGCTCGGCGCCCGGGTCTTCGTGACCGACTACATCGGGCTCGGCACCCCCGGCGTCCATACCTACGTCAACCGCGTCGAGGAGGCGCACGCCGTCCTCGATGCCGCGCGCGCCGCGAATGCGCTCTCCGGCACCGGCCCGCGCACACCGCTGGCCTTCTGGGGCTATTCCCAGGGCGGCGGCGCGACCGCGGCCGCGGCGGAACTACAGCCGAGTTACGCCCCCGAACTGGACCTCAAGGGCGTCTGGGCGGGCGCGCCGGTGGCCGATCTGTCGGCGGTCCTGCAGAAGATCGACGGCAATCTGATCGGCGGCGTGGTCGGATACGCCCTCAACGGATTCCTGGCTCGTTATCCGGACCTGAAGCCCGAACTGGACAAGCGGGTCACGCCGCAGGCCCAGGAACTGCTCGCGGATCTGCAGAACGAGTGCATCGGCGATGTGATCCTGAAGCACCCGTTCCTGCACGGCAGTGATTTCACGGCCGATCACCGGTCGATCCTGGACAACCTGCGCGAGGTACCGGCCGCCATCGATATTCTGGATCGGCAGCGCATCGGCACGCTCACGCCGAGCGCGCCCGTCCTGATCACCAGCGGCATCAACGACGACACCGTCCCCTACGACCAAGCCCGGCGGCTGGCCGGCGACTGGTGCGGTCACGGCGCGACCGTCACGTTCCGCACCGACACTCTGCCGCCGATCCTGCCCGGTGCGGCGCTGCCCAATCACTTCGGACCCGAAATCATCGACGGGTTCGGAACCGACAACGCCATCTCGTATCTGGTCGATCGGCTGAACGACAAGCCGGTCGCCGGCTGCACCTTCGACTGAGGACACGGCCATCGGCGCACCGCGCCGAAAGGATAAGGCTCGCACGGACTTCCGCGCGAGCCTTACCGTGTTTCCGGAGGTGCGGTCAGACGGTCTTCGTGAGCCGGTCCGCCAGCAGTTGCGCGAAGTGGGCCGGATCCTTCAATTCGCCACCTTCGGCGAGAATCGCTGTGCCGTAGAGCAATTCGGCGGTAGCGGCCAATTCTCCGGACTCCTCGGCGGTGTCCTTGTTCGCGGCGTACGCATCGCGCAGTCCGGTGACCAGCGGGTGCTCCGGGTTGAGTTCCAGAATTCGCTTGGATTCCGGCAGGGCCTGGCCGGACGCCCGGTACATGCGCTCCAGCTGCGGGGTGAAGTCGAAGACGTCGCCGACGACACAGGCCGGGGAGGTGGTCAGGCGGGAGGACAGGCGGACCTCCTTGACGCTGTCGCTCAGCGTCTCCCGCAGCCACTTCAGCACATCGCCGAAATCCTTCTCCTGCTGCTCACGCAGCTGTTCGGAGGCCTTCTTCTCCTCCTCGGTCTCCAGATCGACTTCGCCCTTGGCGATCGACTGGAACGGCTTGCCGTCGAAGTCCGGCACCGAGCCGACCCACATCTCGTCGACCGGATCGGTGAGGATCAGCACCTCGAGGCCCTTCGCCTCGAACGCCTCCATATGCGGCGAATTCTCGATCTGCTGCCGGGATTCGCCGGTCATGTAGTAGATCTTGTCCTGGCCTTCGGCCATGCGCTCCACGTACTGCGCGAGCGTGGTGGGCTCGGAATCCGAGTGCGTCGAGGCGAAAGACGAGACCTGCAGGATGGTTTCGCGGTTGTCGAAGTCGGAGAGCAGGCCCTCCTTGAGAACTCGGCCGAATTCGTTCCAGAAGGTCCGGTACTTCGACTCTTCCGCGGTGGCGTCGCCGTCGCCGGATTCGGCCGACTCGGCGCCCTGCATATCCTTGATCGTCGACAGCACCTTGCGCACCAGGCGCTTGCGGATCATCTGGATCTGCCGGTCCTGCTGCAGAATCTCGCGCGAGACGTTGAGCGAGAGATCCTGCGCATCCACCACGCCCTTGACGAAGCGCAGATACTCCGGCATCAGCTCTTCGCAGTTGTCCATGATGAATACGCGGCGCACGTACAACTGCACCCCGCGCTTGTGCTCGCGCATGAACAGATCGAACGGCGCGTGCGACGGGATGAACAGCAGCGCCTGATATTCGAACGTGCCCTCGGCCTTGAGCGGAATGATCTCCAGCGGGTCGTCCCAGGCGTGCGAGACGTGCTTGTAGAACTCCTTGTACTCCTCGTCGGAGACGTCGCTGCGCGGGCGCGTCCACAGCGCCTTCTGGGAATTGAGCGTCTGCTCCTCGAGGATGGTCTTCTCGGTCTTCTCCTCGCCCTCGCCCTCGGTGACGGTGCGCTCCACCTGCATCCGAATGGGCCAGGAGATGAAGTCCGAGTACTTCTTGACGATCTCGCGGAGCTTCCACTCCTGCGTGTAATCGAAGAGGTGATCGTCCTCGTCCGCGGACTTCAGGTGCAGCGAAACCGCGGTGCCCTGAGGCGCCTCGTCGAGGGTTTCGATGGTGTAGGTCGAGCTGCCGGCCGCGGACTCCCAGCGGGTGCCCTCGGACTCACCCGCGCGGCGGGTCGTCAGCGTGACCTTGTCGGCCACCATGAAGGTCGAGTAGAAGCCGATACCGAACTGGCCGATGAGGTCCGCGGGAGCGGAGCCCGCGGAGCGACCCGGAGAATCGGCGTCGGCTCCGTTCATTTCCAGCAGCTGACGACGCAGTTCGGCGGTGCCGGACTTGGCCAGGGTTCCGATGAGGTCGACCACCTCGGCGCGCGACATGCCGATGCCGTTGTCGCGGACGGTCAGCACCCGGGCGTCCTTGTCGACCTCCAGTTCGATATGCAGATCCGAGGTGTCGACCTCGAGATCCTTGTCCCGGAACGACTCGAGCCGGAGCTTGTCCAGCGCGTCGGAGGCGTTCGAGATCAATTCCCGCAGGAACGTGTCCTTGTTCGAGTAGACCGAGTGGATCATCAGTTCCAGAAGCTGATGGGTCTCGGCCTGAAACTCCAGTTGTTCGACGTGATCGGTCACGTGCAGATATTACGACGGACCGCGGGTGGCTCGCGAAAGTCGGTCATCGCGGGAACCTCGGCATCGGCGCTGTGCGCGCGGGGCTGCGCGGGCGCCATCCATTCGCGCAGCACCTGGGTCGCGCGCACATCGTCCTCGTTGTATTCCAGCAGCCGGGTGCGCTGCGTCAGATCGGGCGCACCGTCGTAGCCGACCGCCAGGCGATACCAGCTCATCGACGCCTCGCCGCCGGCCTCGGGATCGCGCCAGCCGAATCCGGCGACCGGAGCGATCTTCTTGAGCCCCTTGCCGTTCGGGCAGATGAACTGCTCCGACACCGCCTGGAACATATCCACCCACTGCGGGCTGTCGACGAAGGCGCGGACCTCGTCCGCGCTGGGTATCCCGGGCCGTCCGGCGAAGCGGCGCGCCGATTCGTAGAGCCACTTGTCCTCGGCGGTGCGCGAGTAGCAGTAGGCGGCGAACGTCTTGCCCGCCGCGGCCGCGTCGGCGCGCACCGCCATCAGCCAGGTCCAGAATTCGGCGAACGAGCGGGCCTCGTCGGCGGTCGGCAGCGGGTCCCAGGTGAAGAAGGGGCGATACACGCCGTCGAGCAGGGTGCCCCACAGATAGGCGCCGTATTCCTGATAGCTCTCCAGGTCGACGTCGACCTCGACGTCGGCCCGGGTGACCCGCACCCGATCCACGCGGCGGACCAGCGGCGCGCCCGAGATCCAGGCGCGCGCGGTCACCACCGTCTCGGCGAACGGCTCGTACTGCCAGTCCTCGGGTTCGTCCGCGGTCCACTCGGCCAGATCGTCGATGGTCTGCACGCCGTGGCGGCGCAGCAGTTCGGCGCGGGATCCGGGTGCGACGAGGCTGACGTCGCGATGGTCCGCCAGCCAGCCCTCACAGCTCACCGCGGGAGGTTCGGTGATCCCCGTTCGCTCGACGATCGGCGCCCGTGTCCACCACGGGCACTGCCGGCATTCGGGCACCTTCGACGGCACGGTCGGCAGCTCACCGCGCACCACCGCGATGCGGTCGGCATAACGCCGGTCGTACTCGTCGAGCACCGGACCCAGGTCGTGCACCAGGATCCGGTCGAAGTGATAGCCGATCGCCCCGCCGACCAGGGCGGGACTGGCCAGCCCGTGCCGCTGCAACATCCGGTAGAGGTGGGCCAGCCGCTGCTGGTCTCGCGGCTGGGTGCGGACGCGGACGTGCCGGTCGGGGCGCGGATCCCAGTGGTACAGATCGGAGGTGGTGGGGTGGAAATCGGCCGGATCGGGCTGGCGCGGATCGGTCACCTTGTGGTTGACCACGATGATCGGGATATAGCCGCCCCGATCGGTGTCGCGCAGCAGGATCTCGCAGCCGCCGCGACGACCGGTATCGGGCTCCTGGGGCAGCAGCGCACCCCAAATGCGCTGCGCCCCTTCCGAACACGCGCGCAGCGTATCCTCGGCGCGACCGCTCGCGGTCTGATCCGGATCGATGATCACCCACGCCTGTGGGTCGGCGGCGACGAGTGTGTCGCGGACCTTGGTGCGATGCGCGGTGGCGGCGTCGCGGCGCTGTTTGACACCCGCGTCCTCGGGCACCCCGAGCAGCCGTTCCGGATGGGTGGCGTCCAGATGCAGCCGATGCCGGCAGCCGACCAGTGCGCGCGCGTCGACGTAGGCGATTCGCGGCGGATGTTCACCGGCCTCGGCGGGGGTCGAGATATTCACCGTATCGGCCGAAACCTGCTGCGCCCGTTCCACTTCGGCGGGCACTACGGCGGTTCGGCGAGCAGCAGCCCGCCGCTCGTCGCCTCCGCCGTCCTCCTCGCGACCGTCCCGGTCGCCGCTGCCCGAATACACGGTAAGCAGTATGGTCCCTACCTCCGACACTCCCGCGAACCGCCTGCGTGCAGGGTGTACGCGGGGCCGCTACCTCGGCACTCCCGCCGTCCGGAGCTCGGATCGCCGCGAACCGTCCGCCGCGGCGGCGCCCTCGGGTCCGCATCCCGCTACAGTTGGCGCAAACCGTGTGGCATGTGGGTATATCAGCATGACGGAACTTCGTGACGGAGGGCTTTCGATGGGGTTGTTCACCAAGCGCAAGCGGCGTGCGGACCGCAAAGCCGAGGCGAAAGCCCTCAAGCACAAGGCCGCGATGGAGGCCAAACTCGGCGCCCGCAACGAACGCAAACGCCAGCGCGCCGAGATCCGCACCCAGCGCGAGGTGGCGAAGGCTCAGATCGCGACCTTGAAGGCGGAGGAGAAGGCCGCCCTCAAGACCGCCGAACGAGCCGACCGCGAACTGCTCACGGCGAGCCAGGTGAAGAAGTATCTGGGCGTGGCGCGCGTGCTGGTGCCGGTGCTGGCGCCGCTGGCCTACCGGGCCGCCACCTTCATCCGCGGCCAGATCGACACCCGCCGCGCCCATCGACTGGGTATCGGCATCGGCGAACTGGGCAACTTCACCGGCCACGGCGCCCGCCTGCAGGCCCGTATCACCGGTGTCGAATCGACCCTGGCCGGTATCGAGAACTCCGGTGACAAGAGCGGCGAGACGCAGAAGTTCGTGGCCGCCACCCGCGACCGGCTCGCCAGCCTGTCCGCTGCCGTGCGCACCGCCGAGCAGATGCCCGCGCCGCGCCGGCGTGCGGTGCACAACTCCATCTCGCACGAACTGGCCGGCGTCGAAGCCGATATCCTCGCGCGCCTCGGCGTGCACTGACCGACCGCTCGCCATGCCGCATCGTGCCCGGCCCACAACCGGATCTCCGCCTTACCGGCGAGCGGTCCGGCGGCCGGGCATCGATGGCCTGCGGGGCGGGCTGGTCGGTATGGCGGTGGTGGTCCTCGCGGTGGCCGCGCACGGATGGGCCGACGGCGGCTATCCCGGCTCGGCGACGCTGGCGCTGCTGCTGCTGAGCGCGGCGGCCACCGGAACCTTCGCGTCGATGCTGCCGCCCACCGGTGGTGCCCGTGGCCGGATCGGCATCCTGGCGGCACTCGGTGGCGGACAGGCGGTCTCGCATATCGCGCTGAGTCTGCTGCCCGCTCATCGGCCCGGTGAAACATCGTGCGGGAGCGGCCTTTCCGGGCTGATCTCGATCTTCCCGAACAACTGGATGACACTGGCGCACACCCTCGCCACCGTGGTGTGCGCGGTGCTGATCGTGGCCGTGGAACGGCTGTATGCCGCGGTCTCCCGATCGGTCCGCGCCGTCACCACCCGGCCGCAACCGCCGGTGGATATCGCCACACCCCGGTGGCGGACCTCCGCGCGGCAAGCGCGGCAGCAATGGAGCGCCGGCGCCCTCGGCTCCCGCGCACCCCCGGTACTCGCCTGAACCGATCCTCGACCACAGGCAATTCCTCCGGCATCTCGCCGAGTACCGAGAAAGTCACCCACCGTGAGCTTTACTATGTCCACCTCACTGTCGCGCGCCCTGGTCGCCGCGGGCGCCGCCGCCGGTCTCGCCCTGCTCGCCTCCGGCACCGCGGCCGCGCACGTCACCGCCGACGCGCCCGGCGCGGCCCAGGGCGGCTACGCGGTCATCACCTTCCGCGTGCCGACCGAATCGGCGACGGCGTCCACCACCAAGCTGACCGTCGCGCTGCCGCAACTGTCCGCGGCTCGCACCGAACCCGTTCCGGGCTGGACCGCCAAGACCGAGAAGAACGACAAGAACCAGTTCACCTCCGTCACCTGGACCGCCAACCCGGGCACTCCCGGCATCACTCCCGAGCAGTTCCAGCGCTTCGCCGTCGCGGTCGGGCCGCTGCCGAAGCAGGACAAGATCAACTTCCCGGCCACTCAGACCTACAGCGACGGAAAGGTCGTCAACTGGAGCGAGCCCATGCCCGCCGGCGGTGACGAACCCGAGCATCCCGCTCCGAGCATCACGCTGGGAGCCGCCGGATCCGACGACGATCACGCCGGCATGCCGAGCGCTGCCCCCGACAAGTCCGACAGCGACGAGTCCGACAACACCGCGCGCTGGCTGGGCGGTATCGGACTGGTTCTCGGCGCCCTCGGTGCCGCGCTCGGACTCGGCAGCCTGATCCGGAGCCGGCGCTCATGATGCGCCGCATCGTGTTCGCCCTGGTCGGCGCGCTGGCGCTGGGCGCACTGACGATCACGGTCGCCGGTCCGGCCGCCGCGCATTCGACGGTGGTATCCACCGACCCCGCCGACGGCGCGAAGGTCGAGACCGGTCCCGCGCGGGTGAGCGTCACCTTCAACGAGAATCTGCAGCCGAGTTTCCCGTCGCTGACCGTCGTCGGCCCGGACGGGAATCTGTGGTCGAAGGGCAAGCCGGTGGTGGACGGCCCGACCGTCACCGTCGAGGTCGGTGACCTGGGCCCGGCCGGCACCTACACGATGGCGTACCGGGTCACCTCCGCCGACGGCCATCCGGTCAGCGGTACCCGCAGTTTCGAGCTGACCACGCCCGGCCACGGCACACCGGGGCCCAAGGCCGATGCCAAGAGCGGCAACTCCGGCGGCGGCGATTCCGGGGGCGTGCCGCTGTGGGTGTTCATCGTGGCCGCGGTCGTGCTGTTCGGTGGTGGACTGGCGTTCGCGCTGTTCGGCGGTCGCTCCCGACGGTCGGGCAGCGGCGGCAAACCATGAGGCCGGGGACGGCCGGCAGCAGATCGACCGCACTGCGTTACGCACTGCTGCTGGTCGTCCCGGCCGCCCTCCTCGGTGCCGCCGCCGGATGGGCGCTCGCCGCACCCGATCCGGTACAAGCCGAGGCGCCGGTGCGCACTCTGGCCGACGGGCTGGGCGCGACGGTTCTCGGCCTGGCCGCGCTGCCGCGCCTGCACGACCGGCTGCGGCCCGCGTGGCGGCTGCTGGCCGTCTTCGGCGGCCTCTGGGCGGTGGCTGAATTCGTGCTGCTGGCCACCGAGGCCGCCGAGGTGGTGGGGGTACCGCTCACCCGGTTGCGCGCCGGCGATTTCGGCGACTACCTCACGCATGTCAGCGGGGGCCAGATCGGCATCGCCGTGCTGATCGGCACCGCGGCCGTCGCCTGCTACAGCACGCTGGCCTTCCGGCGACCGGACCGCGCGACCGCCGATCTGGTGCTGGTCTTCGCCGCAGTGACGCTGGTGCTGCGCCCGATCACCGGCCATATGTCACAGCAGACGCTGGGATCGGTGCTGGCCGCGGTCCACGCCCTGGCCGCCGCCGTCTGGTTCGGCCTGCTGCTGGCGCTGGCGCTGGTCGTGCGCACCCGCGGTGAGTGGGCGGTGATCCTGCCACGCTATTCCGGCTGGGCGCTGCCCGCGGTGGCCGCGGTGACGGTGACCGGCGTGGTGAACGGGCTGGTCCGGGTCGGCGGTCCGGCCGCCCTGGTCGATACCGGATACGGCCGCATCCTGCTGGCGAAGACGGTGATGGCGGTCGCGCTGCTCGGCCTCGGCTGGTGGTGGCGGCGCAGCTGGGTTCCGGTGGCCACCGACCACCGGATGACCGCGGACTCCTCGCTGCGCCGCGCCCTGATCGAGGTCGTGGTGATGGCCGCGGTGTTCGGCCTGGCGGCGACGCTGGCGGTGACCGCCTGAGTCCGAGCCCGGGCCGGACAGGCCTCCGAACTGGAGTGATAGCAATTACATCCGGTCCGGGCCGGACTGGAACACGTTACGGTTACCGCATGACCGCAGTGAAGATCGTGGCCGATTGCGCCGCGCCGGCCGAGACCGCGTTCGACTACGTCAACGACCATCGCCATCTGCCGGAATTCGTCACCGAGGTCCATTCCTTCCGCCCGATCACCGATCAGGTGGCCGGGCTGGGCGCGACGTTCGACACCGAGATCAAACTGGGCCCCGCCTCGCTGACCTCGCGGTTGGAGATCGTGCGCTGGGAGAAGAACGTCGCGATCTCGGTGAAGGCCGTGACCGGATTCGAGATCGAATCGACCTTCCTGTTCCATCCCCGCGGCGACGGCGACTGCACGGTGGACGCCATCGTCGAATACCGGGTGCCGGGCGGACTCGCGGGCAAGGTGCTGGGCAAGACCATCGAGCCGTTCGTCAAACTGTCGGTCAAACACACCACCCACAATCTGACGACCAAGATCGCGGAGTATCAGCGCACCCTCGACAGCTGAACCGGGCGGCCCCGCGTCACGCGGCGAAGGTCTCAGGATCCGATCGTCGCCCGCATGGCAAGCTTATTTCGTGACCGATTCAGCAAACCTAGTGGCAACCGCCGACCTCGCCGACGAGATCGGCCCCGAGATTCGCAGCTGCGATACGCAATTCACGCAGTTCGGCGGCAATCCGGTGTTCAGCGGGCGCATCGTCACCATTCGCTGCTTCCAGGACAATCTGTTGGTCAAGCAGACTCTCAGCGAACCCGGTGACGGACGTGTGCTGGTCGTGGACGGCGGCGCGAGCATTCACACCGCCCTCGTCGGTGACGTGATCGCCGGCCGTGGAGTCGACAACGGCTGGTCCGGCGTCGTGATCAACGGCGGCGTCCGCGATTCGGCGATTCTGCGCACCCTGCCCATCGGCATCAAGGCGCTGGGCACCAACCCGCGCAAGAGCACGCAGACCGGATCCGGCGAACGCGATGTGCCGGTCGAATTCGGCGGCGTCACCTTCGTTCCGGGCGAGATGCTCTACAGCGATCACGACGGGGTCGTCGTCCGCGCGGAATGAGTCGCCGATCGCCGCCGGGCCGGCCGGCCCCGCGCCTGCCGAACTATCCGCCTGCCACCCGCACGCGGTGGCCGGCGAGTGCGACCACGTCTCCGGCATGGAGCTGGCGGCCCCGCCGTAGTTCCACCTCGTCGTTGACGCGCACGAGTCCGGCGGCGATCACGGTCTTGGCCTCCGACCCGCTGTCGATGAGATTGGCCAGCTTCAGGAATTGCCCGAGTCGAATGACTTCGTCTTCGATCGGCACATCGACTGGATCCGACATGGGTTACATCTTTACCGCCGCGCTCGGCGGGCCGCACGCCGCCCCCGTCCCGGTCGGCACCGGGGTCCGGCGAAAGGATCGAATATGACCGTGCACGAGCAGGACTCGCCCGGTGGCCTTCTCCCCTCGGGCGGCCCCAGCCCGCACACTGGTGCGGTGACTTCCACGCAAGACCAGCTCCACTCGCGCGACCGCAGATCACCTTCGTCACCGGTTCCGCATCGCGCCCACGGTCGGCTGAGCGAAGTCCCTCATCTGGCCGGCCTGGTGCTCGGCGTGTTCTCGGCTCTGTGTGCGCTGTGGAGTATTTCGCCCGGCCTGCGCTACATCACCTCGGTCCCGCGGCACTACCTCGACGCCTACTATTTCGACGCGCCCGACACGAACCTGATGTGGGCGGTGATCGTCGGTCTGCTCGCCGGCGCGACGGCCTCCCGTAAACGCATCGCCTGGTGGCTGCTGGTCGGGTACATGGCGCTGTTCGCGCTCGCCAACGGACTGGATTTCGCCGAGGAACAGGATCCGCACGCGCTGGCCGCGCTGTTCGTCCACCTCGCGGTGATCGGCCTGATGATCGCGGCATGGCCGGAGTTCTACACCCGGGTGCGGCGGGGCGCGGTGTGGAAGGCGCTCGGCGTCCTGGTCAGCGGGCTGGTGATCAGCAGCCTGCTCGGGTGGGGGCTGGTGGAACTGTTCCCCGGCAGCCTGCCGCGCGGTGCGCAGCGCCCGCTGTGGGCGATCTCGCGGGTCACCGCGACAATTCTGGTGGCCGACAACAACTTCGACGGCCACCCGCCGCATGTGGTGAATCTGCTGCTCGGCCTGTTCGGTGCCATCGCACTGCTGGCCGCCGCGCTGGTGCTGTTCCGGTCGCAACGCGCCTCCAACGCGATGACCGGGCTGGACGAATCCGCGGTGCGCGGCCTGCTGGCCCGCTCCGATGTCGAGGATTCGCTGGGCTACTTCGCGACTCGCCGCGACAAGGCCGTGGTTTTCGCGCCCAGCGGTAAGGCGGCGATCACCTTCCGCGTCGAACTCGGCGTATGCCTGGCCTCCGGTGATCCGATCGGTGTGCGGGAGGCGTGGCCGCAGGCCATCGATGCCTGGTTGCGACTGGCCGACGAATACGGCTGGGCCCCGGCGGTGATGGGCGCCGGGGAACTCGGCGCCACCGCCTACCGCCGGGCCGGCCTGTCCGCGCTGCGCCTGGGCGACGAGGCGATTCTCGACACCCGTTCGTTCTCGCTGGCCGGGCCCGAGATGAAGCAGGTGCGCCAGGCCGCCAACCGCCTGCACAAACAGGGCTTCACCGTCCGGGTCCGCCGCCACAGCGAACTCTCGCCGGACGAGATGGCGCAGATGATCGCCCGCGCCGATTCCTGGCGCGATACCGAAACCGAACGCGGCTTCTCGATGGCGCTGGGCCGGCTCGGCGACCGGCTCGACGGCGACAGCCTGCTGGTGGAGGCGCTCGATCGCGACGGCCGGGTGTGGGGCATGCTGTCGCTGGTGCCCTGGGGCCGCAGCGGGGTCTCGCTCGACGTGATGCGACGAGATCCCAAGGGCCCCAACGGAATCATGGAATTCATGATCTCCCAGCTGGCGCTGACCTCGGAACAGTACGGGATCACCCGGGTATCGCTGAACTTCGCGGTATTCCGCTCGGTCTTCGAGGAGGGCAGCCGGATCGGCGCCGGCCCGGTGCTGCGGCTGTGGCGCAGTGTGCTGATGTTCTTCAGCCGCTGGTGGCAACTCGAGGCGCTGTACCGGTCGAATGTGAAATATCAGCCGCAGTGGGTGCCGCGGTTCTTCATCTTCGAGGAGCGCCGCCAGTTGCCGCGGGTCGCGCTCGCCAGCGCGCTGGCCGAGGGCTTCCTGCCGCGCTTCGGCAAGCAACCGGATGCCTCCGCCCACACCGGTCTGCATTCCGCGGTGCCGGCCACCATCACCGGGCTGCACGCCGACGGCAGCCCGCCCGAGGCGCCGCCCTCGGCCCTCGAACAGGCCGCCGCCCGCCGCCCCGAACAGGTGCGGGTGCGGATGGACAAGGTGCGCCGGCTCGAATCGGCCGATATCGACGCCTATCCGGTGGCCTACGCCCCGACCCATTCGATCGCCGATGCCCGCCGCTCCCCCAAGGGCACCACGGTGCGAGTATGCGGACGGCTGTTGCGGATCCGCGACCACGGCGGCGTCACCTTCGCGACGCTGCGCGACTGGTCCGGCGATATCCAGATCCTCATCGACCGAGGCCGGGTCGGCCAACGCCGCTCGAGTTCGTTCGGCGAGTACTTCGATCTGGGCGATCTGATCGAGGTGAGCGGCCAGATCGGCGCGAGCCGCCGGGGCGAGCTGTCGCTGCTCGCCCAGGACTGGCGGATGATCGGCAAATGCCTGCATCCGCTGCCGGACAAGTGGCGCGGACTCGCCGACCCCGAGGCGCGGGTGCGGCAGCGCTACGTCGATATGACGATCAACGTCGAGGCGCGCGAGGTACTGGCCAAACGCAGCGCCGTGGTGCGGTCGCTGCGGGATACGTTGACCGGCTGGGGTTTCCTCGAGGTCGAGACGCCGGTGCTGCAGCAGGTGCACGGCGGCGCCAACGCCGCGCCCTTCCGCACCCACATCAATGCCTACGATCTGGACCTGTACCTGCGCATCGCACCGGAGCTGTACCTCAAGCGGCTGTGTGTGGGCGGGATGGAGAAGGTCTTCGAACTGGGCCGGGTGTTCCGCAACGAGGGTGTGGACTACAGCCACAATCCGGAATTCACGATTCTGGAAGCCTATGAGGCGCACAGTGATTACGAGCGCATGATGCACGCGTGTCGGCAGCTCATACAGAATGCGGCGATCGCGGCCAACGGCGCCTGCGTGGCCCTGCGGCCGGGTGCGGACGGGACGCTGACCGAGGTCGACATCTCCGGCGACTGGCCGGTGCGCACCGTGCACGGCGCCATCTCCGAGGCCGTCGGCGAGACCGTCACTCCCGATACCCCGGTGGATCGGCTGCGGTTGCTGTGCGACAAGGTCGAGGTGCCGTATCAGCCGGGCTGGGACGCCGGGCAGATCGTGCTCGAGATGTACGAGCACCTCGTCGAGGAACGCACCCAGGAGCCGACCTTCTACATCGACTTCCCGACCTCCGTGTCACCGCTGACGCGCGCGCATCGCCGCATCGACGGTGTGGCCGAACGCTGGGATCTGGTGGCCTGGGGGGTCGAACTGGGTACCGCCTACAGCGAATTGACCAATCCGATCGAACAGCGCCGCCGCCTGACCGAACAGTCGCTGCTGGCCGCGGGCGGTGATCCGGAGGCCATGGAACTGGACGAGGACTTCCTCGAGGCACTGGAATTCGCGATGCCGCCGACCGGCGGTCTGGGTGTGGGTGTGGATCGTGTGGTCATGCTCATCACCGGCCGCAGTATCCGCGAAACCCTGCCGTTCCCACTGGTCAAACCGCGCACGGGACAGGGCGAGGGACGCTGACCGCACCGCCGGCGCCGGGGCGCGCGCACCCGTTCGCGAACCCGGAACCCGCGTCCGGCACAGTAGATCCGTGCAGCTTGTTCTCGTGCGTCATGCCCAGCCCGGCCGGGTGCTGACCACCTCCGGTCCCGCCGATCCCGAACTCACCGAACTCGGTGTCGAGCAGGCTCGGCGGGTACCGGCCGTGATCGCCCGGTTCGCCGGGGGCGAGCATCGTATCGCGCGGGTGGTGAGCAGTCCGCAGCGGCGGGCCCGCGATACCGCCGCGCCGACGGCCGAGAAGTTGGGACTGCCGGTCGAGGTACTCGACGGGCTGGCCGAATACGACCGCGATCTGCCCGCGTATATCCCGATCGAGGACGCCAAGCGCGATTTCCGCGCCACCTACGACCGGATCAAGGCCGGACATCTGCCCGAACAGATCGACGGGCCCGCGTTCGTGGCGCGGGTGCTGGGCACGGTGTCGGAACTCGTCGCGGCCGCCGAACCGGCCGATACGGTTGTCGCCTTCGCCCACGGCGGAGTGGTGAACGTGCTGCTCCAGGACATTCTCGGACTCGAACGCCCCCTGACCTTTCCGATCGACTACTGCTCGATCACCCGGATTCTGTTCTCCCGTAGCGGTAATCGCACCGCCGCGACGATCAACGAGAACAGCCACGTGTGGGATCTGCTGCCGCGGAATCGTCCCGCTGCGGCCGGCGACGCGATCTGAGCAGAGCGTAGGGGCGGGAGCATCCGAAAGCTGTGCGGGTGGCGGAAGTTCACAGCCGATTGCCAGCCCGAAAGCCTGCCGGACACAGCAACGAGTCGTTCCATGAATGACCACGGGCCCCGCCCGGCGGCCCGTGTTCCGAGAAAGGTAGTCCGTTGCTCTCCTCCACGAGTTCCTCGCGCCGCCGGCTGATCGCCCGCGTCGCCGTCGCCGGCGCGATCGCGGCCGCCCCCGTCGCCGCGGTCGCGGTACCCGCTTTCGCCGATACCCCGTCCGCCACGCAGATCGACTGGCACGACCACGATCACGACCACGACGGGTGGCGTCATCATCACGATCGCGATCACGATCACGACAACGGCCCGTGGCAGTCCGGTCCCGGCGGCTTCCTGCCCGGACCCCCGCCCACCGGCTCGTTCGGCTGATCGAACCGCACAGCCGAGGAACATACGAGGGCCGTTCCCTTTCCGGGAGCGGCCCTCGTCCGCTGTGTGGAACACGGATTCGGTGCTCGTGACCGGGATGGCGGCACCGTGGCCTGGTCGCTTCAAAGTTCATTCACAGTTCGCGAACATCGCCGTCCCAGCCGGCGGCGTTTCGATGTACTCGTGAGCCGCCGGGCCGCCCGGTCCGAATCCCCAGCACGGCTCCGTATTTCGCAGACGAAAGGCCGAAACCTTGCAGACCACCGCGAAGCCGAAGAACCGCACCCGCCGCCTCGCGACCCGCGTCGCCGTCGCCGGTGCGCTCGTCGTCGTTCCCCTGTCCGCGCTCGCCGTGCCGGCCTTCGCCGACGCCCCGGCCAACACCCCCAGCGCGGTCACCATCGACCGCGACAACCACCCCGGCGACCGCGATCACGACGGCGACCACCGCGGACCCGATCGCGACAACCGCGGCGACAACCACGGCGATCGAGACCGCGGACCGGAGAACCAGCCGGCACCCGGCCCGCAGCTGCCCCAGCTCCCGCCGACCGGTTCCGCCGGCTGATCCCCGAAACGGTGAAGGCCACCCCGCTCGACGCGGGGTGGCCTTCACGGGCGCCTTACCGGCTCATGCCATTCCGGCGATCCAGTTGTGCATCCAGGAGATCGCGGTCTGGCCGCCGCCCACCGAATAGCTGCCGTAGGAGGTGTGCGTGCCGGACTGGTAGAAGTGCTCGAGCTGTTCCACCCGCTGCTGGTTGGCGTCGTCGGTGAGCTGCGACTGCAGGGCCGCGACACCGCCGTGCGCCATCAGGTCGCCGATGATCGACCCCGCCTCGAGCTGGTAGCGCCACAGGTTCGCCGCGCTCGCACCGGAGGCCTGCGCCAGGAAGCCGGCGAAGCGGGTGACGTAGTCGGTGTCCTCGGTGGAGCAGTACAGGTCACCGGCCGCGCAGATGGTGCGCACCCGGTCGCTGAGGAAGCCGAATCCACCCACGCGCGGGCCACCGGCGCCCGCGCCGCCGACCACCGGGCCGACCTGGACGTCGGTGGGCGAACGACGCGGATCGGAGATCAGGCCGACACCCGAAACGCGGTCCGGCGAAACGGCGCCCAGGCCGGTGCCGATCTCGGCGGCCAGATCGCCCGCGGCATCCGCACCCTGGCTGTAACCGACGATCGCGTAGTGCGTACCGGCGCAGCGGGCCGCCATCGCCTGGATGAGGCCGCGCGCGTTGTCGGTCGCTTCCTTCTTGGAGGCGCCGTAGACATCGCCCTCCCACGGGAAAGCGGTCGCGGCGTAGCTGACGTAGTCGACGTCCGTCGAACTCGGCAGGCCGCGCGTCACACCCGACAGCATGCCGGGGCCGACCATATGGTCGGGCTTGTGATCACCGGTCTCCCAGGTGCCCGGAATCGCGACGACATACAGGCTCGGGCAACCGGGATCCGCGCTCGCGGAACCGCTTCCGACCGCGGTACCCGACACTGCCATACCAGCCAGTACCGCGACTGCCGCCCCGGCGGCCGCGACAACCTTCTTCAACCGCATGCTGCTCCAGTTCAAGCCAGCCCTCGCCGGGGCTCCCCATATGTATTCGCCGCTGATGATGCCGCCGCCACATTGCCGCGCGGTAAATTCCCGGCGAAGCAAAAACCGCCCGCGTCCGTGAACTCGTGAACGAGTTCGGACGCGGACCAAGAGCATTTACGACATACCGGTGCTCAGGATAACGGCGGCACGGTGGAACTGCCATCCGAGCTCGAAATCCCGTCCGATTTCCGATGTTTGGGACGCGGGTACACGTTTTCGCAGTACAGGGCGAAAATACGAGGCGTCCACGGGCTTTCGAGCCCTGTCTCTTTTGGGTCGTGTTTTATCTTTTTTCGATTTACTGTCAAAAATTCCGTGCCCCCCGGGCCCCCACCCCGGGCGGACGCCTCGTATTTTCGATTGTTCGACCGACAGTCGGCCCCCGCCGTCCCGGCCGGGACTCAGCGCTGGGCGACCGCCGTCGGAGCGATCGGCGCCGGCAGCGCGGTCTCACCCTCGAGGTGCTTGTCCACCGCCGAGGCGGCGGCGCGGCCCTCGGCGATGGCCCATACGATCAGCGACTGACCACGCCCCATATCGCCGGCGACGAAGACGCCGGGCACGGTGGTCTGGAAGTCCTTACCGCGCTTGACGTTGCCACGCTGGTCGTAGCCCACGCCGAGATCCTCGAGCAGACCCGGCTTCTGCGGGCCGACGAAGCCCATCGCTAGCAGGACCAGATCGGCCTCCAGGGTGAAGTCGGTGCCCTCGACCTTCTCGAAGCGGCCGTTGACGTTACGGACCTCGTGCGCCTGCAGGCCGGTGACCTTGCCGTCCGCACCGATGAACCGTTCGGTGTTCACCGAGAAGACGCGCTCGCCACCCTCTTCGTGCGCCGAGGAGACCCGGAACATCAGCGGGTAGGTCGGCCACGGGGTCGACTCGGCCCGCTCCTCCGGCGGCCTCGGCATGATCTCGAACTGGTGGACGCTCGCCGCGCCTTGGCGGTGCGAGGTGCCCAGGCAGTCGGCGCCGGTGTCACCGCCACCGATGATGACGACCTTCTTGCCCTTGGCGTGGATCCTCGGCAGGCCCTCCTCGTCGGCGACCGGGTCGCCCAGCTGAACCCGGTTGGCCAGCGGCAGGAATTCCATCGCCTGGTGGATGCCGTCCAGATCGCGACCCGGAATCGGCAGGTCCCGCGCGATGGTGGAACCACCCGCGAGCACCACCGCGTCGAACTGCTCACGCAGCTGCTCGGCGGTGATGTCGACACCGACGTTCACGCCCGCCTTGAAGATGGTGCCCTCGGCCTCCATCTGCGCCAGGCGGCGGTCGATGAAGCGCTTCTCCATCTTGAATTCCGGAATGCCGTAGCGCAGCAGGCCACCGATGCGGTCGTCGCGCTCGAACACCGTGACGGTGTGGCCGGCGCGGGTCAGCTGCTGGGCCGCGGCCAGACCGGCCGGACCCGAACCCACGACCGCGACCTTCTTCCCGGTCAGGCGGGTCGGATAGACCGGCTGCACCCAGCCCTCGTCGAAGGCGTTCTCGATGAGTTCGACCTCGACCTGCTTGATGGTGACCGGATCCTGGTTGATACCGAGCACACACGACGCCTCACACGGCGCCGGGCACAACCGCCCGGTGAATTCCGGGAAGTTGTTGGTCGCGTGCAGACGGTCGATGCCCTCGCGCCAGCGATCCCGGTAGACCAGGTCGTTCCACTCGGGAATCAGGTTCCCCAGCGGGCAGCCGTTGTGGCAGAACGGGATACCGCAGTCCATGCAGCGGCTGGCCTGGGTCTGCAGGGTCTGGTGGGAGTAGTTCTCCTCGTAGACCTCTTTCCAGTCCATCAGGCGCAGCGGTACCGGACGCCGAGTGGGCAGTTCCCGGCTGGTGTGCTTCAGAAATCCCTGTGGATCACCCACGTGCGGCCTCCGTATTTTCGCCTCTCAGGACCGTCCGTGCGTCTTGCACGCGTCTCACGTTATCCACGTGCGGCCTCCATGATCGCCTCGTCGACATCCCGCCCGGCCTTCTCAGCCTCGGAGATAGCGAGCAATACCTTCTTGTAGTCGCGAGGCATAACCTTCACGAAGTGGTTCACCTGCTGCGACCAATCGCTCAGGATGCGTTCGGCCACTGCCGAACCCGTCGCGTCGCGATGGCTCGCGACGACGTCGCGCAGCCAGGTGAAGTCCTCGCCCTCGAGCTGTTCGATATCCACCAGCTCGGTGTTGAGGTTGGCTTCGAACGTGCCGTTCGGGTTGTAGATGTAGGCGATACCGCCCGACATACCGGCACCGAAGTTGCGCCCGGTCTCGCCGAGGATGACGACCCGGCCACCGGTCATGTACTCGCAGCCGTGATCACCCACGCCCTCGACCACCGCGGTGGCGCCCGAGTTACGCACGCAGAACCGCTCGCCGACCACGCCGCGGATGAACGCCTCACCGCTGGTGGCGCCGAACAGGATCACGTTGCCCGCGATGATGTTCTCTTCGGCGACGAAGGACTCCGGCGCGTTCAGCGACGGCCGCACCACCAGGTGTCCGCCCGAAAGGCCCTTGCCCACATAGTCGTTGGCATCACCGAACACCCGCAGGGTGATACCGGCCGGGACGAACGCGCCGAAGCTGTTGCCCGCCGAACCGGTGAAGGTGATGTCGATGGTGTCGTCGGGCAGGCCGGCGCCACCGTAGAGCTTGGTCACCTCGTGGCCGAGCATGGTGCCGACCGTGCGGTTCACGTTCGTGATCTTGGTCTCGAACTTGACCGGCTTGCCGCGCTCGAGCGCATCCGCCGCCTGAGCGATGAGCTGGTTGTCCAGCGCCTTGTCCAGACCGTGGTCCTGAGTCTTGGTGCAGCGGCGGTCCTGGTACATGAACGCCGTCTCGACATCGTCGAGGATCGGCGACAGATCCAGCTTGCTCGCCTTCCAGTGCTCCTTGGCCTTGGTCGTGTCGAGCAGGTCGACCCGGCCGATGGCCTCGTCGAGCGAGCGCAGACCCAGCGAGGCCAGCAGCTCCCGCACCTCTTCGGCGATGAACATGAAGAAGTTCTCGACGAATTCGGGCTTACCGGTGAAGCGCTGACGCAGCACCGGATTCTGGGTCGCGACGCCGACCGGGCAGGTGTCGAGGTGGCAGACGCGCATCATGACGCAGCCGGAGACCACCAGCGGAGCGGTCGCGAAGCCGTACTCCTCGGCGCCGAGCAAGGCGCCGATCAGCACGTCGCGGCCGGTCTTCATCTGGCCGTCGACCTGCACCACGATGCGGTCGCGCAGACCGTTGAGCAGCAGGGTCTGCTGGGTCTCGGCCAGGCCGAGTTCCCAGGGGCCGCCCGCGTGCTTCAGCGAGGTCAGCGGCGAGGCGCCGGTACCACCGTCGTGGCCGGAGATCAGCACGACGTCGGCGTGAGCCTTCGACACACCGGCCGCGACCGTTCCGACACCCGGCTCCGCGACAAGTTTCACGTGAATCCGAGCCTGCGGATTCGCGTTCTTCAGGTCGTGGATCAGCTGGGCCAGATCCTCGATCGAGTAGATGTCGTGATGCGGCGGCGGCGAGATCAGGCCGACACCCGGCGTCGAGTGCCGCACCTCGGCGACCCACGGGTACACCTTGTGCGCGGGCAGCTGACCGCCCTCACCGGGCTTGGCGCCCTGGGCCATCTTGATCTGGATGTCGGTGCAGTTGGTCAGGTAGTGCGCGGTCACGCCGAAGCGACCCGACGCCACCTGCTTGATCGCGCTGCGCCGCCAGTCGCCGCTGTCCTCCGGCTCGAAGCGAGCCGGCGACTCGCCGCCCTCGCCCGAGTTGGAACGGCCGCCGAGGCGGTTCATCGCGATGGCGAGGGTCTCGTGCGCCTCCGCGGAGATCGAGCCGTAGCTCATCGCGCCGGTGGAGAAGCGCTTCACGATCTCGCTGGCGGGCTCGACCTGCTCGACCGGAATCGCGTGCCGGCCCTCGGTCTTGAACTTGAACAGGCCGCGCAGCGAGGCCAGGCGCTCGGACTGGTCGTCGACCAGCTTGGTGTACTCCTTGAAGATCGAGTACTGACCCGAGCGGGTCGCGTGCTGCAGCTTGAACACCGTGTCCGGGTTGAACAGGTGGTACTCACCCTCGCGCCGCCACTGGTACTCACCGCCGATCTCGAGCTCGCGGTGCGCGCGCTCGGTGCGGTTCTCCAGGAAGGCGATCCGGTGGCGGGCGGCGACCTCGGCGGCGATGTCGTCGAGACCGATGCCGTCCAGCGGCGAGGTCAGGCCGGTGAAGTACTGGTCGCAGAGTTCCTGCGACAGACCCACGACCTGGAACAGCTGCGCGCCGCGGTAGGAGGCGATGGTGGAGATGCCCATCTTGGACATCACCTTCAGTACGCCCTTGCCGGCCGCCTTGTTGTAGTTCTTGACGGCCGCCGCGTAGTCCGCCGCCTTGTCGCCGGTGCTGCCGGGCATCTCCAGCGCGCCGCGCTCGAGCATGTCCTCGATCGACTCGAAGGCCATGTAGGGGTTGATCGCGGCCGCGCCGAAGCCGACCAGCATGGCCATGTGGTGCACCTCGCGGGCGTCACCGGCCTCGACCACCAGGCCGACCTTGGTGCGGGTGCGCTCGCGCACCAGGTGGTGGTGCACCGAGGCGGTGAGCAGCAGCGACGGAATCGGCGCCAGCTTCTCGTTGGATTCCCGGTCGGACAGCACGATGATCCGCGCGCCGCCGTCGATGGCGGCCGACACCTGGGCGTTGATCGCCTCGAGTGCCTTGCGCAGGCCCTTGCCACCCTTCTTCACCGAGTAGAGGCCGCGCACGACCACCGAACGCAGCTCGGGCCGCGAACCGTCGTCGTTGATGTGGACGAGCTTGGCCAGCTCGTCGTTGTCGAGAATCGGCTGGGTCAGCGTGATGTGGCGACAGGATTCCGGACCCGGATGCAGCAGGTCGGCCTCAGGGCCGATGGTGCTGCGCAGGCTGGTGACGACCTCCTCGCGGATGGCGTCCAGCGGCGGGTTGGTGACCTGGGCGAACAGCTGCGCGAAGTAGTCGAACAGCAGACGCGGACGCGAGGACAGCACGGCGATCGGCGTGTCGGTGCCCATCGAACCCAGCGCCTCACCGCCGGTCTTGGCCATCGGCGAGATCAGCAGGCTCAGTTCCTCGGTGGAGTATCCGAAGATCTGCTGACGGATGAGCACGCGGTCGTGCGACATGTGCTCGTGCGGACGGTCGGGCAGCTCGGCGAGCTTGGTGATGCCCTCGTCGAGCCACTCCTGGTACGGCTGCTCGGCCGCCAGCTGCGACTTGATCTCGTCGTCGCTGATGATGCGGCCCTGCGAGGTGTCGACCAGGAACATGCGGCCGGGCTGCAGACGGGCCTTGCGGACCACCTTCGACGGCTCGATGTCGAGCACGCCGACCTCGGAGGCCATGACGACCAGGCCGTCCTCGGTGACCCAGATGCGGGAGGGGCGCAGACCGTTGCGGTCCAGCACCGCGCCGACCACGGTGCCGTCGGTGAAGCACACCGAGGCCGGACCGTCCCACGGCTCCATCAGCATAGAGTGGTAGCGGTAGAAGGCGCGCTGCGCCGGGTCCATCGACTCGTGCCGCTCCCAGGCCTCCGGGATCATCATCAGCACGGCGTGCGGCAGGCTGCGGCCACCGAGGTGCAGCAGTTCCAGCACCTCGTCGAAGCGCGCGGTGTCGGAGGCGCCCGGGGTGCAGACCGGGAAGATCTTCTCCAGCCGGTTGTTGCCCTCGCTGTCGGTGCCGAAGATCTCGGAGTTCAGCAGCGCTTCACGCGCGCGCATCCAGTTCTCGTTACCGGTGACGGTGTTGATCTCACCGTTGTGCGCGACGCGGCGGAACGGGTGGGCCAGCGGCCAGGACGGGAAGGTGTTAGTCGAGAAGCGCGAGTGCACGATGCCCAGCGCCGATTCCACCCGGTCGTCCTGCAGATCCAGGTAGAACGCCCGCAGCTGCGGGGTGGTGAACATGCCCTTGTAGACGAAGGTCTGGCCGGACAGGCTCGGGAAGTAGACGGTCTCGCGGCCGACCGCACCCTCGCCGGCGCCCTGCTTGCCGAGCTCGTGCTCGACCCGCTTGCGCACGACGTAGGCACGCCGCTCCAGATCCATACCACCGAGCTGCTCGGCGGCATCGGCGGGCGAGGCGATGAACAGCTGACGGAACGTCGGCATGGCGTCGCGCGACAGCGCACCCAGGGAGGACTCGTCGATCGGAACCTCGCGCCAGCCCAGAACGGCCAGGCCCTCTTCCTTGACGATCTTCTCGACCCGGTAGCAGGCGCGGGCGGCCTCGCGGCGGGCCTGCGGCAGGAATGCGATACCGGTGGCGTAGGAGCCTTCCGGCGGCAACTCGAAGTTGGCACCATTCTCCGCCAGCACGGCCCGGAAGAACCGGTCAGGAAGCTGGATCATGATGCCCGCACCGTCACCGGAGTTGGGTTCCGCACCCGCAGCACCACGGTGCTCCAGGTTCAGCAGTGCCGTAATAGCCTTGTCGACGATGTCGCGGCTACGACGGCCATGCATGTCGACGACGAACGCGACACCGCAGGAGTCGTGCTCGTTCGCCGGGTCATAAAGACCAGTGCGGCCAGGTGACCGGTGTCCCATTCGCGGCTCGCCGCGGTGGCCAGGAAGTTGCGTCATGCCTCTGCCTTCAAGAAATAGGCGCCTTCAACGAAGAGGCCTTCGATTTCGATGCCTTCTTCCGATGGCCCTCGTCGAAACGCCTCCGCCTAGACTGCGTCCGGACGTTGCGGCGACCAGCGGCGCTGATGGTCATCCCGTGCAGTCAAACTCTCCAGTTGTCCACCCGCTTCGGTTTCGTAGTCGGGTGCTCGGTGGTAGCGGAACTCTGAGGAGTTCCTTACCCACCGCGCCGTGCTCGCCCGCTAGGCTGATGCTTGCGGCTCGTGGCCGAGTCCGGGCGACGAGTCGGACATTTCGCGTCCGACACTTAGAGCAAACGATAAGTCAGGACCGGAGCCCAACCAACTTAGGTTGTGCTAAATACTCCGTCTACCTGGGCATCTACATCGGTCCTCCACTACCTGCGCGTTCTCCAGTGTAAAGCAGGCGGCGCGGATCGCTGAGTCGCGTTCGCCACTGCCGTCGATAGCGCCTGGGCATCGGTCACGAGCTGGGAGCCCAGTCCTGCGCAACGCTCTCACCTGCGTCGAAACAGATTTCCCCGTACGCGGCGGCGGCAAACCGGGGTGTAAGGCGGCTAACTCTCCGGACACCCGGAGGAGACATTCCGGATACCGGAGCGACAAGCCACGCCAATGTGCGGACCGTACGGCATCGTTTGCGAATGTGGAGTTCAGCACATTCTCGGCAAACCAAGATCGAGAATGACTGTGGTTTATTTCACATCCGTTGCGGGACAAAGCGTTACGGTCGCGCGGACCAGGGCGGCACCGTGCAGCGCGTCCACCCGGCCCGAGGTCAGCACCGGGAACACCGCGGCCGCGAGCTGCTGCGCACAATCCGGTGCGGTAAGCACCGTGCGGTGAGCCGCCAGCTGATTCAGGATCTCGCTGTTGACCTCGTCGATCACCGGCCGCACGGCGGCCAGATCCGACGCATCCGGTGTGGGCGCGGCCGCCGGATCGAAGCGCCACCGGGTGAGTAGTCCGTACTGCACGGTCTTGTTGGCCTCGATCTGTCCGGCGAACACCTGCCGCACCCAGTCCTGCGGCAGCCCCGACCGGGTGCCGGCCGCGGCCATCGCGTCGTAGACCTGCGCCTCGCGCGCCGGATCGTCGACGACCGGAGGCTGCCCGGTCCGCTGCGAGGCGGTCCATTTGGCGGCGGCGACGGCATCGGCGGTGTTCAGGCGGCGCAGCACCAACTCCACCAGCGGACTCAGTGCCGACCGGCCCTCCTCCGCCGGAGCCGCCTGCGCCTGCGGAAGTACTCGTTCGGTGGTCATCGGCGCCACGATCGCGAATGCCGAGGTGACGAGCAGGGCGGCCGCGACGAGACGGGTACGCCGGCGCGCGTGGTGACGATCGAATCGCGACAGCGCCCCGGTGTCGGTGTCGACCACCGGATCGCCGGTTTCGCCCGCATATGGTCCTCCCCCGATCCGATGAATACCGACTCCCCGGGTCGCTCGCACGTTCCGCCCTCCTGTCACCGCCGCACCATCGTGTCGATCGGTGCCGCCCTACCCGAGAGTAGGGTTTCGCTCCGCAGCCGTCTGTGAGGCTCACCACATCGATGCCGCCGCGCTCGGTGGTTCTTCGCTCGGCCTGTCACTCTGAACCTGATTGCGCGCGACCGCGGCGCTCGGCGGATGGCCCGCCCCGCTCGCGCGCGGGGGCACACCACCGCCCGGACCACGATGCAACGACCGTTTCGCCCGGTGGCGACAACGATTGGGACCCAGAGGATGTGAATCCGTTGACCGATCCCCACGTCTTCGAACAGTCCCCCACCGAAAGTTCGGCATCCGGACCCTCGGGGTCCGGCTCCCGCACGACAGAATCGCGAGCGAGGCGGTCCCCCGCCGCGGCGCTGACCTGGCTCGGTGGCGCCGAAGCCGGCCGCGGCGACCGGCACGAGGGATCGACGTACGCCGTGACCGGCGGGGTGGTGCTGCTGTTCGCGGTGCTGTCCGGGATCGTCGTCGCGGCGGCCGGTGTGGCGGCGCACTGGCCCGCCGCGGTCGTGGCGGTCGTCGCGCTGCCGGCGACACTGCTGGTCGGCGCGATCTCGCGAGCCTCGGCCACCGCGCCACTGTCCGCCGGTCGCGGCCGGGCCGAGCGGATCGGGCGGATCGCGGTCGCCGTGATCACCGGTGTCCTGGTGGCCGAGCTGGCGAGCACGGTGATTCTCGCCGGATCCGTCGACCGCACGCTCGACGATCGGTCCCGCCGCGACGCCGACTCCGCCGCGACAGTGGTCACCGCCCGCACGGAGCTCGACCGAGCCACTGCCGAACGCAGCGCACTCACCCGGACCATCGCCCAGGCGCAGGCCGATTTGGATCAGGCCCTCGTCGTCGCCCGCTGTGAATACCACCCGACGCCGCAGTGCCCGCAGACCAAGATCACCGGGGTGCCCGGCCGGGGTCCGGAATCACAGACCGCCAACGCGATGCTCGACGATGCCCGCGGACGGCTCAACACCGCCGAGGCGCGCGTCCAGCCCGTGGACGCGGAGATCGCCACCCGCCAGAGCGCCCTGGAGCAGGCCCGCACCGCCGCCTTCCACACCGGAGACCGTGGTCTCGGCGCGCGCTGGCTGGCCATGAACGACTACACCACCGGACATCTGGGTGCGCTGCTGTTGCGCCTGCTCACGATCGCGATCGGGGTTCTCCTCGCCCTGCTGCCGCTGGTGCTGCGCTCCTGGCGGGGCGAATCGTCGTTCGACCGCGCCGTGGCCGCGCGCGCCGAAGCCGACCGCGCCGAGCGGGAAGCCGATACCGCGGTCGCCGTCCAGCGGGCCGAACACCGGGTGGCCACCGCGCAACTGGCGTTGCACGCCGATACCGCCATCGACCGCGAGCGCCAGCGCAAACGCGTGATAGCGGCGATCGGCAACCTGGAAATCGGCATCACCGAACCGCAGCGCCGGGCGGTCGCCGAATTCGAGGCGCTGGCCGCCCTTCCGCCGGGTGCGCAGACCGCATCCGCGACCTCCCCGACCACGGGCGCATTGCCCGCCGCCGAATCCCCGGCCCGAACCGACTCGACACAGGAGGCGACCGTGACCGCACGGAATCTGCCCGCACAGCTGCCCTCGGCCGGCCTCGCGCCGCATTCGCCGGCCGCGGTGCCCGCCCCGCGCGAGGACGCGAAAAAAGGTGGCGGGCTGGAACTTCCGGTGATCGGCACGGTGCCGTTCACCGATACCGCCGCGCGCTGGATCCGTCCGCTGGTCCCCGGATTCGTCACCACCGCGCTCGATCGGACCATCGACACCGCGGTCGCACCGTTGCGGACCGTCCGTCAGGTCTTCGAGGAGGCGGAGGAGATCACCTTCACCCTCAAACGCACCCGCAAGGTGACGGTGAACTCCGAGGATTCGCTCGATCCGGCGGTGGGCTACGGACATCCGGGCCACCCGCTGCCGGATGCGCCCTACGCCCAGGTCACCGCTTCGTACCCGTACGACGCCTATCAGCACGACCCGCGTTATGCCGCCTACCGGCACGACCCGCGCTACGCGCGCTATGCGGCCCTCCCGCACCGGAATCCCGCCGCGCACCCCGATCTGCCGGAATCCGGCCGATACGGCGAACTGCCCGCCGGCGAGACGACCGAACTCGGCTACCGCGCCCCCCGCGAACTGCCGCCCGGCTCCGGCCGCGACTGACCGAACCCGACCGGACGCCCCAGGCGTCGCGGTCACGTGGTTTTCGGCCGAACCGGTCATATCCACCCGGTTGCGTCACCCGCCGGGTGGCCGATCGGATAACCGTCATACGTCCCGGTCCGTGGATAGACTCGGCCCGTGTTTCCAGTCGTGACCGATCGGGAGGGGCGATCGTCCGCCCACCGCGTGGCGCCGCCGCGCGGTGCCGACGACCGCGACTCCGGCGGTGGAGACGACGCCGAACGCATCCCGGTGCGACCGCTGACGTGGCGGGAGTTGGCCGACCTGCCCTTCGCGGTATTGCAGCATCGGATCCGGCCGATCGCCGGGTTGGCGGGTGCGGGTCTGGCCGCGGCCCTGGGGATCGTCGTCGGGGTCACCGCGTTGGTGTCGCTCGCGACCGACGATTCGAGCGCCGGAACCGCCTGGGCGGCAATCCTTTCCACAGCCTGCTGTGCATGGGTGCTGCGGCTGTGGATAGTGGGCGTGACCGTGCCGATCGGGTTGGCCGTCGTCCACAACCGGCCGATCACCGCGCGCACCGCCACTGCGCGCCTACTCCCGGTGTCCGGCCGGCTGCTGCTGAACCAGGTGATCTCCACAGCGATCGGCGTCGGCATTCTCCTGCTCGGTACGCCGCTGATCATCACGCTGATTCCGGCGGTGATCTGGCTGGCTCGGGTGCGCGGTACGCGATGGCCGATCGTGCCGGTCCTGTTCGCCGAATCGACCCCGTACGCGGCGGCGGTCCGGCGAGCGAAACTGCTCGCCACCGGACGGGTGATGCCGCTGGCCGGACTGTGGCTCTATCTGCGCGGCGTGCTGCTGATGCTGGCGGTGCCGGTCGCGGGACTTCTGGGCTTCCTCTCCGATATCTCCGGAACCCATCGCTGGGCGGTCGTCACTCTGCTGTCCGGTGCGGCGCTGCTGATTTCGGCGTTCGCCGCGGCCGTCGACGCCGCAACCGCCGTGGTGGTGTATCTCGACAGGCGTTGCGGCCGGGAGGGTTTGGATATCCGGATATCCACCGGGCAGGCGGCACGGTGACCGACGACGCACGCGCGGATCGGCCCGCGGCGCCGCCACCCCCGACGCTCGGAGCGGCCGCCCAGCACCGGGCCGCGGCCGAATCCGCCGCCGGGCACCACGACTTCGATACCGCACTGCGCGAACGCTTCCGCGCCGTCGTACGCGGACTCGAACAGGGCGGCGTACTCGAGGTCCGGCGTTCGCGCACGGCCCGGGAGACCGCCTCGGCCGCGGCGGACGCGCTTCCGGACGCCTCGGCCGAATTGGACTACGCCGCACACAGTTTCGACGAGATCGTCTACGGCGGCCGCACTGCCACTCCGGACGAATATCAGCGCCTCACCTCGGCCGATCGCTATTCGCTGGCGCCGCCTCCTCCGCCCGACCCGGTCGAACAGCAGCGGTCCGAACGCAAGCGCGCCGGTCGCCGCCGCTTGCCGCCGCTGCCACAGTTGGTGCGCGACAAGCGCTTCTGGGCCATCGTGCTCGGCGCGCTCGTCATCGCGCTCGTCGGGTACCTGCTGTTCCGGCTGGCCGCCGCGCCGACGGCCCCGCCGCAACCGACCCAGCCGCACTCACCACCGCCGCCCGATCACCCGGATATCCGCCCGCCCGACATGGGCGAGGGCAGCGATTCGATCTTCCAGCGCTTACCGCCCTGGCTGGCCTACGGCGGGTTGCAGGCGCTGGTCTTCGCCGCCGTCGTGGTCTGGTGGCGCGCCCGCCGCCGGGGTGCCGTGGTCGGCGAGCCGCGCCCGGTGCAGGTGGCGGCCGGTGAGCTGCTGGCGGGTCAGGCCGCGCTCTACCGCAGGACCAAGGATCGCGACCATGTCGCGGCGAAATTGCGCGCGGCCACGCTGCGACGCGTCCGCGGCCGGGTGAATCTGCGCGCCGATGCCGCGCCGGAGCAGGTGAGCGCGGTGATCGGCGCCCGGATCGGCGTCGATCCCGGCCGCATCGCCACGGCCTTCTACGGCCCCGTCGCCGACGACTCGGCGCTGGAATACGTGGCGGCACAACTGGACTGGATCGAATCGGAAATAGGATGACGGAGACCGGATGACCACGGCGCAGACCAACCACATCCCCACGGCCGACCAGGCGCTCCGGGCGCTGGGCGAGGTACGTGCCGAGATCGGCAAGGCGGTCGTCGGCAACGACCACGCCGTGCTGTACCTCGTGCTCGCCCTGCTGTGCCGTGGCCACGTGCTGTTGGAAGGTGTGCCGGGCGTGGCAAAGACGCTGCTGGTGCGCGCCCTGGCCGCGGCGCTGGAACTCGACCACACCCGGGTGCAGTTCACTCCGGATCTGATGCCCGGCGATGTGACCGGCTCCCAGATCTACGATCCGCATTCGGCCGAATTCACCTTCCGCCGCGGGCCGGTCTTCACCAATCTGCTGCTCGCCGACGAGATCAACCGCACGCCGCCGAAAACCCAATCGGCACTGCTGGAGTCGATGGAGGAGCGGCAGGTGTCGGTGGCCGGCGTCCCGCAGCCGCTGCCCGATCCGTTCGTGGTGATCGCGACCCAGAATCCGATCGAACAGGAGGGCACCTACCCACTGCCGGAGGCGCAGCTGGACCGGTTCCTGTTCAAGGTGGACATCCAGCTGCCCGGCCGCGACGACGAATTCCGGATCCTGCAGCGCCACGCCGCCGGCTTCGACCCGCGCGACCTGGAGGCAGCGGGCGTGCGGCCCGTCGCCGGAGCTGCGCATATCGCGGCGGCACGGGCCGCCGTCGCGCAGGTGACGGTCAACCCGGAGGTGCTGGCCTACATCGTCGATCTGTGCCGCGCCACCCGTACCTCGCCCGCGGTCCAGCACGGCGCTTCCCCGCGCGGCGCGACCGCGGTGCTGGCCTCGGCGCGGGCCCTGGCGTGGCTGAACGGCCGCGCCTTCGTCACTCCCGACGATGTGAAAACCGTTGCGGTGACGGCTCTCCGGCATCGTCTGCAGTTACGTCCCGAGGCCGAACTGGACGGCGTGACCGGTGAAGGCGTGATGTCCTCGCTGTTGGCCGCGGTCCCGGTTCCGGTGTAGCGCAATGATCGTCACGGGTCGGCTCGCGGTCTGCGCGGCGGTGGCTGCGGTGGTGGTCGGTGTCGCGCTGCCGTCCTGGGCCGGCGTCGCCGTACTGACGAGTGTGCTGGCCTTCCTCGTCGCGATCGACGTGATCTCCTGTCGCGCCGATGATCTCGAGTTGTCCCGGGTTCCGCTCACCACCGTCCGCGTCGGCCACACCACCACCGTCGAGCTCACCGTGCTGAACCGCGGCGCCCGCGCGGTGCGGGCGCGGCTGTGGGACGACTGGCCGCCCAGTGCGCAGGCACCGGCCGAGACCCACCAGTTGCAGCTGCCGCCGAATACCACCACCCGGCTGGCCACCACCGTCCGCCCGGCTCGCCGCGGCGATCGGATCGCGGGGCCGGTCACGGTTCGGTTGTTCGGACCGCTCGGTCTGGCGGGGCGGCAGTTCCGTCGCACCGTGCCCGCGACGGTGCGTGCGCTGCCGCCGTTTCGGACCGAACGGATCCTCGCCGCCAAGGTGAAACGGCTGCAGCATCTGGACGGCCGATCGGTCGCCACTCTGCGTGGTCCGGGCTCGGAATTCGATTCCTTCCGCGAATATGTGGCCGGTGACGATGTGCGGTCCATCGACTGGCGAGCCACGGCCCGCGCCACCGATGTGCTGGTACGCACCTGGCGTCCCGAACGCAACCGCCACGTGCTGATGTTGCTGGATACCGGCCGAATCAGCGCCGCCCGGCTCGGTGAGCAGACTCGGCTGGACACCGCCGTCGAGGCCGCGCTGCTGCTGGGCGGACTGGCGGCCGCGGCCGGGGATACCGTCGACCTGCTGGCCTTCGATCGCGAGATTCGCGCCGAAGTCCGGGGCGCACGCGGAAAGGCGGTGCAGCCCAAGCTGATGCACGCCCTCTCGGGCGTCGTGCCCGCGCTGCTGGATGCCGACACCCCGGCGATGGTCCGCACCGCGGTTCGCCACACCCGCCGCCGCAGCCTGGTGGTCTGGTTCACCAGTCTCGACGGGGCGATGGTCGAAGAGAATCTGCTGCCGGTACTCCCGGTGTTGAGCAGCCGGCACCGGGTGCTGCTGGTGTCGGTCACCGATCCGGAGATCGCGGCGACCGCGACCCGTCGCGATACCGCTGCCGAGGTCTATGCCGCCGCGGCCGCCGAACATCTGCTGACCGAACGCGCGATCGTGCGAGAAACCCTGCAGCGCCAGGGCATCGACGTGGTGGCCGCACCGCCGGAGCGAGTCCCGGAGGCGCTGGCCGACGAGTACCTGGAACTGAAGCGGTCCGGAGCCCTCTGAGCGTTCACGATCCCGGCCGGACCACCGATGCGTACGGCTGCGCCGGCCCGGCGGGTGGCGCCCACTGCTGGGGCATCGGCCAGAAGGGCAGGCGGGGCGGCGGCAGAATCCGGCGCTGCCGCTCCCCGATGACCGCACCGAGGATGTGCAGCGGCGGATATCCGGCCGGTGGCGCCACCCGCAGTTGATCGCACACCGCGATCACCAGCGCCGCACCGAGTTCCGCCTGCACCTGCGGGGTGAGCTGCGGGAAGCGGGTCAGATACCGCCGCACGGGCAGCGCGAGATCCTCGGTGAGACCGGACAGATCCAGCCGGCCCACCCAGTCGACCAGCCAGGGCGGGGCAGTGGCCAGCGCGGGCATGGGAATTCGCGCCCGATCCGACACCACGACGGTGCCGGCCAGGATGTCACCGACCCGGCGCGCCCGCGGCGAACAGAGCGAGGTGACCACCGCGACCAGGCCGAACCCGCCGAGATTCCAGAAATCGACGAGGGCGCCGGCGAGGCCGCGGGTCAGCGCGTGCCGGAAGTCGACGGGCCCGCCGTCGCTGCGCACGACGCGCAGGCCCAGCGCCAGTTTTCCCACGGTCCGCCCGCGCATCAGCGTCTCGCTGACGACCGGATAGCCGACGAGCACGGTCACCATCGTCACCAGCACGGCCACGTCGACCCACGCGCCGTCGGGTTCGAATCGGAACAACACGGCGAAGACGGCCGACAACAACAGCAGGCCGAGCACGAGTTGCAGCACCAGATCGATCGCGAAGGCCGCGGCCCGGGTGGGGATGCGCGCGATCGGCAACTGCAGGGAGACGGCCTCCCCGGTGGTGAAATCGGCCATGATCGCTCCAGTATCCCGAATCGGGCCCGTGCGAACTAGCCTTCGAGAGGACCGGGCGGACACAGGAGAATCGCCGCGATACCCAGCGCAGCTCATTGCGGCGATTCGGTCGGGTGCGGGTGTCCCGCAGGAGCACAGGAGGAGCCGATGGACGTCGACGCCTATTCGTTCGCGCAGCGGCGGCATTGGGATCGGCTCGACCGGCTGACCGCGCAGCGGCGGCTCAGCGGCGCCGAGGTCGACGAATTCGTGGCCCTGTACCGCCGCACCTCCCAGCAGCTGGCGCGGTTGCAATCACATTCGCCCGATCCGGAGTTGATCAACGGTCTGAGCGCGGTACTCGCGCGGGCCCGGGGACGGCTGCTGGGCGCGCGCACCGACACCTGGTCGCAGATCGGCTATTTCTTCACCCATCGGTTCCCCGCCGCGGTGTATCGAGCGTGGCCGTGGTGGGCCTCGGTGGCGGCGGCGTTTCTGGCCGTCTCGGCCGGTATCGGCATCTGGGTGTCCGGCTCCGGTTCGGCGCGAAGGACTTTGGGGCTGCCGTCGAACGCGGAATCGCTGACAGCCCCCGGCGGCCGCTTCGAGTCCTATTACTCCGAACATCCCCACGACGCCTTCGCCGCACAGGTGTGGACCAACAACGCCTGGGTGTCGGCCATCGCGTTGTTCACCGGCATCCTGATTCTCCCGGCGGCCTATCTGCTGTTCATGAACGCACTGAACGTCGGAGTCTCCGCGGGGCTGATGGCGGATGCCGGTCGGCTCGACTCGTTCTTCGGATTCCTGCTCCCCCACGGCATGCTCGAGCTCACGGCCGTCTTCGTCGCCGGCGGCGCGGGGCTGAAACTGGGTTGGACGCTGATAGAGCCGGGGCGGTCGTCACGCGCCGAGGCGCTGGCCCGGCAGGGACGGGCGACGGCGACGATCGCACTCGGGCTGGTGGCGGTCCTATTGGTCTCGGGCCTGATCGAGGGTTTCGTCACACCCGCCGACTGGCCCGCGCCGGTGCGAATCGGTGTCGGGCTGGTTGCCGAACTCGGATTTCTGACCTACGTCTTCGGCCCGGGGCGCCGAGCGGTGCAGGAACGCGCGGCGTTGCGGTCCGCGACCGATGCGAGCGAGCGCATATCGAGCTAACGCCGGGGCGGTTCTGCTGAGGCTGAGAAAATCCCTTGCGAGAGGGCGGGGATTCGAAGGATCATCGGAGTGCCGATTTGAGATCCACTGGCCGCAGCGAGTCCAGCTCAGCTGCGGCCAGCGTTACCGTCGACTCTACACAATCGTTATCCCTGCGCAACCTCCTGCACACTCCGTCTGCCCGGCCGTAACCGAGCCGAAACCCGCAGTCCGACAGCATCTCCGGAGACCATTCGCAAATACCTGGCGGGCGGTCGGAAATAACGGTCCCACGCATACCGCAACGCTCCGGTAGCCGGGATTTTTCTGCCAATTCGGCCGTTACTCGCGGTGCCGGATACCCGGACAGCGATGATTCCCCGGCGCGTCGCCTGCTGCTCACCTGTTGGTCATCACTGCAGGTCAGGGGCTCAATCGACCTGCGTCCGACCGGCTTTACCCACCTCACTCGGCCAGCAAACCAACTTCAAGTTTGTTACTGCCGGAGTTTCCAAGTCTGCTGTCAGGTAATTCTCAGATGGTTGGGTATGCGCTTCCATTGAATTGCGCAGTTATTTCGACAGCGAACTCGAACGGCGTTTTTTCACCGGTGATATCCGAAGCGAATAACGACCGGTCAACCGCCGAAAGTGCGGCGAAGATCACACCGGCACGCGCGTCCTCGCTCGAACCTGCGGGTATCCGACCTGCCGGACCGCGATACTGAGACCCATGACCGCCGAACAGCAACCCACTCCGGTCGTCACGCAGGCCGCGGAACGGTTCGAAATCAGCGTGGACGATCGGCTCGCCGGATTCACCGAATACCTCGACCACGACGGGCAGCGGATCTTCTACCACACCGAAATCGACTCCGACTTCGCCGGACGCGGCCTGGCCGGCGCCCTGGTCTCACAGGCACTGGACCGTACCCGCGAGGCCGGTTTGCGGATCGTGCCGATCTGCCCGTTCGTGGCCGGCTACATCCAGAAGCACGAGGAATTCGCCGACATCACCGACGCTGTCACGCAGGACGCCGTCGACTACGTGCGCACGCAGCGAGGCCGCTGACGACCGTCCCCGGAAACGATGCCGTCAGCGCACCCGGTCCGCGACCGGAACGTTCCACGCCTCGGGCAGATTGTGACTCGACACCTCGGCGATATCGCGCAATCGCCCGAGGGGAGTTCCCAAGCGGCTCAATTGGATAAGGCCCTGCGCGGTCATCACCACAGTGGCGCTGTAGGCGGCCAGGGTCGACGCGTCGAGTTCGGCGCCGGATTCCTCGGCGGCGCGGCGTAGCCGCTCGGCGACACCGCGTTCCATGGCGGCGGTGGTCCGATTCCCGATGCTGATCACTTCGGGCAGCCGCGAGCCGAGCTGGGCGATGCTGTTGAGCATCAGGCAACCACGCCGATCGGGCTGTGAGACGCAGTCGTCGATGATCGCCTCGAACAGTGCGCGCACCGCCGCCTGCGCCGAACCGGGAGCCGAGGTCACCACCTCCCGGACCAGGCGAGCACGGCCCTCGCAATAGCGTTCGAAGGCCGCGAGGAACAGTCCGCGCTTGCTGCGGTAGGCGGCGTAGATGCTGCCGTTTCCGATGCCACTGGCCCGCGAGACGTCCTCGACCGACGTCTGCTCGAAACCCTGCGACCAGAACAGTTCGGTGGCGGCGTCGAGCAAGGCCGATTCGTCGAACTGTCGTGGCCTCCCCATGGCGCCCACCGTATCAATCCCACTGCGACCCCGGCCACAAAGCTTGTTCTGGAGGCGTCACTCCAGAATGATGGCGGGATGGCCCTCGAACTCGCTCAACTACCGCGTCGGCGCGTAGGAATTCTGGTCTTCGACGGCGTCAAGATGCTCGACTTCACCGGTCCAGCGGAGGTGTTCGTCGAGGCCAACCAAGCCTGCCCCGGATACGAGGTCGTGCTGGTATCGGCGGACGGCGGCAGTGTGCAGACCTCGATCGGCGCCCGGATCGAATGCGCTGTCGCGGCAGCCGACGCGGGCGCCTTCGACACCGTCGTGATCCCGGGCAGTGAGCTGCCACCCTCGAAATTCGTCACACCCGAACTGCTCGCAGCGGCACGGCGACTGTCGTGGAACACCCGGCGTCTGGCATCGGTGTGCAGCGGCGCGTTCGTCCTCGCCGAACTGGGCCTGTTCGACGGACGCCGGGCCACCACGCACTGGAAGTTCGCCGCCCATCTGGCCCGGCGCTATCCCGCGATCGACGTGGCCGCCGACGACATCTACGTGCGTGACGGAAACCTCTACAGCTCGGCCGGAGTCACCGCCGGGGTCGACCTGGCGCTGGCGATGGTCGAGGAGGATTTCGGCCCCGACATCGCGCGCCGGATCGCCCAGCTCATGGTGGTGTACATGCAGCGCGCGGGCGGGCAGTCGCAGTTCTCGGCCTCGCTGTCGGGGCCGGCGCCGCGCAGCCCGCTGGTGCGCAAGGCCGTCGACCTCGTCTGCGCGAATCCGGCCTTCCCCCATACCGTTCGGACGCTGGCGGCACACGCCAACGTCAGTCCGCGCCATCTGACCAGACTGTTCCGCGCCGAATTGGAGCGCTCCCCCGCCGAGTACGTCGCCTTCATCCGCTTCGGGTTCGCCCGCGACATGCTGCATGCCGGCTTCGGAGTGACCGAGGCGGCGATGGCCGCGGGCTACGGCAGCAGTGAGGCGATGCGCCGCGCGTTCGTCGCCCGGCTCGGGATATCGCCCAGTAAATATCAGCGCCGGTTCCGCTCGACCGGTTCCGGCGAGACCCCCTTGGTCGCCGCCGTGTCTTGATCCGGTGTTTTCGCGTCCCGTAGCGAGGGGCGCGCCGCCCTCCGACCAGCGGAAACTGGTCGGGCGCCGCGTTGTTCGCAGCCGCACACCCGCTGAAAGGAAAAACCCGATGACCGGAAATCCGCTGGGCGTCTCCCTCGAGCCGGCCGCCCAGGAGTTCGTCGACGCGACCTCCCAGCCGCCGTTCCTCTATCAGCTGCCGCCCGAGGAGGGCCGCAAAGCCGTTGATTCGGTGCAGGATTCACCGATCGAGAAGCCGGCGATCGACGAGGAGTGGATCACCGTCGAGGGCGGGCCGACCGGGTCGGTGCGGGCTCGCATCGTCAAGCCGCAGGGTGTGACCGACATCCTGCCCGTCATCGTCTACACCCACGGCGCGGGCTGGGTGTTCGGCGATGCGCACACCCACGACCGGCTGGTACGCGATCTCGCCGTGGGCGTGCACGCGGCCGTCGTCTTCCCCGAATACGACCGCTCCCCCGAGGTGCGCTACCCGGTGGCCAACGAGCAGTCCTACCGCGTCGCGCAGTGGGTGCGCTCGAACGGCGCCGAGAAGGGGCTCGACACCACCCGCATCGCGATCGCCGGTGATTCGGTGGGCGGCAATATGGCCATCGCGCTGACACTGATGGCCAAGGAGCGGGGCGACGTCTCGTTCGTCCAGCAAGTGCTGTTCTATCCCGTCACCGACGCCAACTTCGATACGCCGTCGTACGAGCGGTTCGCCGAAGGCTACTTCCTGACTCGGGAAGGGATGCGGTGGTTCTGGGACCAGTACACGACCAGCGAAGCGGACCGCGCCCAGATCACGGCCTCGCCGCTGCGCGCCACCACCGAGCAGCTCGCCGGGCTGCCGCCGGCGCTGGTGATCACCGGTGAGGCCGACGTCCTGCGCGACGAGGGCGAGGCCTTCGCCGCCAAACTCCGCGACGCCGGCGTCCCCGTCGTCCAGACCCGTTACGGCGGCATCATCCACGATTTCGTCATGGTCAACTCCATGCACGACACCAACGCCGCGAAAGCAGCCGTCGCCCAGGCGGTTTCGGTGCTGCGGGCGGCCCTGTACCCGGCCTGACACACAAAAAGAAGAGCCGCAGATCGGATTCGATCTGCGGCTCTTCCTCTGTGGGCGAAGGGGGACTTGAACCCCCACGTCCCGAAGGACACTGGCACCTGAAGCCAGCGCGTCTGCCATTCCGCCACTCGCCCGAGCGACTGGAAGACAGTATCACGCGCTCGGTTCCGGCACGAAATCGCCTGCTCACGAGGGTTGCGGACGAGTATTTTCGGGTAATGGGAACCGTGGGTGGACGGTCGTGAGTTACAGGGGTGGAGGATCGTGGATATCATGCAGTGACCGTGTCCGTTCGACGACACGCCCTATCGGCATGTCGTGTCGCGGGATCGTGACGCCCGGACGACACAGACCGATCAGCTGACGTAGACATACAGCGTAGGCAACGAGGGCGGGCATCGAAGGGAGGCCGGTATGGGCATCGTCTCGCGTTTCGAGCGACGTCTGCAGGGCGCCGTCGGTGACGCCTTCGCCAGGGTCTTCGGCGGCAGCGTCGTTCCCCAGGAGGTGGAAGCGGCGCTGCAGCGCGAGGCCTCGGATCGCCTGAGCGAACTCGACGGCGGGCATCTGCTCGCCCCGAACGTCTACGTCATCACGGTCAACCCCACGGACCTGCAGGAACTCGACGCAGACCACGAGTTGACCACCCGCGCGTTCGCCAAGCATTTACAGGACTACATCCGCGATCAGGGGTGGCAGACCTACGGTGAAGTGCACGTCGAATTCGAGACATCCCCTACGCTGCACACCGGACAGTTCAGGACGCACGGCCGGGTCGACCCGGATGCGGGCCGCCGGAACCCCCCGGCGCCGCGCCGGCCGCCCGATCGACCTGGACGACCCCCACAACGACCCGCACACCCGCAACCAGGAGCTGGCCCCATGACGCAGAACTCAGGCTACGACCCCAGCCGAGAGCCCGCGGAGTCCGATCCACGCAACCGCGGGTACGCACCCCCGCCGGGGGGCCGCCCCGCGCCGCAATATCAGGACGACTACGGCCGGGGTGGCCAGTATCCCGGTGCCGGTGAGTACGCCGCGCCGGAATCGCAGCCTGCCTATGGCGACTATCAGCAGGGCGGCGGCGACTACCAGAACGGCTACGACTACCAGCAGGGCGGCGCGGGCTACCAGCAGGGCGGCGCGGCCTACGGTCAGCCGGGCTACGAGCAGGGCAGCTACGACCAGAGCAGTTACGACCAGGGTTACGGCCAGCAGGCCTATGCCGACCAGGGGTACGGCCAGCAGCAGGCGTACGAACAGGGCGGCTACGAGCAGAGCGGCTACGACCAGGGTTACGGCCAGCAGGGCTACGCCGACCAGGGGTACGGGCAACAGCAGGGCTACCCGGAGCAGAACTACGGTCAGCAGCCGGGCTACGGCCAGGCCCCCGGATACGACCAGGGTTACCAGGCTCAGGGCGGCTACGGCCAGCAGGGCTACGCCGACCCCGGCTATGCCGATCAGGGGTACGCGGACCAGGGCGGTTACGGCGCCGAGGATCAGGCCTACGGTCAGCAGCCGGCCTACGGACAGCAGGGCGGCTACGCAGCGGCCCCGCCGCCGGCGCGCGGAGGGTCCGGTTATTCGGCCACCCTGCACCTCGACGACGGCAGCGGCCGCACGTACCAGCTACGCGAGGGCAGCAACATCATCGGGCGTGGCCAGGACGCCCATTTCCGGCTTCCCGACACCGGGGTGTCCCGCCGCCACATCGAGGTGCGCTGGGACGGTCAGGTCGCGATGCTGTCGGATCTCGGTTCCACCAACGGGACGCTGGTCAACGGCTCGCCCGTCCAGGATTGGCAGCTCGCCGACGGAGATGTGATCCGGGCCGGGCATTCCGAGATCCTGATCCGAATCGTCTGATCCCGTAAGCTCGCCGGTGCAGGTCACGATGGGGCGCGAAAACCGCTCGCCCGTATCGTGATCGCAACCGGTCATCGGCCCTATTATGCTGCCAACATTCGCTCGGCAGCCGGGCCGTGCTGACCAGCACGCCGGTTGGGGGACGAAACGCCACTACGGGACCGGTCGAACAGGAGGTGGAGCGCCGTGCAGGGACTGATCCTGCAGTTGACCCGTGCGGGGTTCCTCTTGTTGTTGTGGCTGTTCGTGTGGGCGGTGCTTCGCACCTTGCGCAGCGACATCTACGCGGCATCAGGCATTCGGATCCAGCCCCGACCCACCCGAGGTTCGGTGGTGCTGCCATCCTTCAGCCGTGGCCAGAAGGGCGCCAAGTATCTAGTGGTGACTCAGGGTTCACTCGCCGGCACTCGGATCACGCTCGGCACCCAACCGGTGCTCATCGGGCGTGCAGACGACTCCACGCTGGTACTGACCGACGACTACGCCTCGACCCGGCATGCACGGTTATCGCCGCGCGGCGAGGACTGGTACGTCGAAGACTTAGGATCGACCAACGGGACCTACCTCGATCGAGCGAAGGTCACCACCCCCGTCCGAGTTCCGCTCGGCACCCCTGTCCGTGTCGGTAAGACTGTGATCGAGCTGCGATCGTGACTCAAGTTCTCCGCTACGCAGCGCGTAGCGACCGTGGTCTCGTCCGGGCGAACAACGAGGACTCCGTCTATGCCGGTGCACGCCTGCTGGCGCTCGCCGACGGCATGGGCGGGCACGCCGCCGGTGAGGTGGCCTCGCAGTTGATGATCGCCGCGCTGGCTCATCTCGACGACGACGAGCCCGGCGACGATCTGCTCGGCAAACTCGACCGGGCGATTCGCGAAGGCAACGCCGCGATCGCCGACCAGGTCGAGGAGGAACCCGAACTCGACGGTATGGGCACCACGCTCACCACCATCCTGTTCGCGGGCAAGAAGCTCGGCCTCGCCCATATCGGCGACTCCCGGGCCTATCTGCTCCGCAACGGCGAGCTCGCCCAGATCACCCGCGACGACACCTTCGTCCAGTCGCTGGTCGACGAGGGCCGGATCACCCCGGAGCAGGCCCACACCCATCCGCAGCGGTCACTGATCATGCGGGCACTCACCGGAAACGAGATCGAGCCGACGCTCATCGTCCGGGAAGCCCGCGCCGGTGACCGCTATCTGCTGTGTTCGGACGGCCTGTCCGACGTGGTGAGCGACGAGACCATCGCGAACACCCTGCGCGAGGGCAATACCGACGAGGCGGCCGACCGGCTCATCGAATTGGCCCTGCGCAGCGGCGGTCCCGACAATGTGACCGTCGTCGTCGCCGATGTGATCGATCTCGACTACGGCCAGAGCCACCCCATCGTGGCGGGTGCGGCCTCCGGTGAGGACGAGGACACGCCGCCGCCCAACACCGCCGCCGGGCGTGCCGCCGCCATGCGTCCCCCCCGAGCGGCACCTCGCCGGGCCGCGGTCGCGGCGGAACCGCCCGAGCCGCACAAGAGTCACAAGGGCCGCTGGATCGCGCTGGCCGTCGCCCTGGTCGTGGCCGTCGTGGTCGGACTCGTGGTGGGCTACAAGATGATTCGCAGCAACTACTACGTGGGCGCCGACAACGGCAACGTGGTGATCATGCGCGGTCTGCCCGGCTCGGTCCTCGGCTATTCGATTCAGGATGTGGACCAGCTGGTCTGCGTCGACTCGCACAACAAGGTCACCCTCATGCGCCCCGGCGCCGG